>CAYYVR010000088.1:0-2660 GCA_964475185.1 uncultured Clostridium sp.
CTAAATAAAATTTGTTAATAATTTAATTTAGATGGCAAAATCACCTCAATTTATTGTTCATCTCTCCATATTCCAACGAAGATTCAGGTTTTATATTTTGCAGAGTGTGATAATAATTTTCATTTGAAAAAACTTCCCTGAACTTGAAAATGAAATTCGCTGAAAGGGACGGAAATTTCAGGGAAAATGAGGTTTTTCAATGGATTTTATGCGTGCCGGAAGAAGAAGGGCAGACAGCCTGAGAGCTGAAATCTGATTTCTATCAGGGATTTCATGGGTCTGTCGGATGATTCTTGTTGTTATATGAAAAGTCAGGCGTTCCTGCATTGGAATCCATCGATTTTACTTGTAAAATAACCTCCATAGTGTATTATTACACTATGGAGGAAATGTTGAAGGTTTGTTATCTGCACCCGCACCCAAATCATGGGTCGTCTTTCGATCCGTTGAAAGGTCCTGTGATTTGTAATAATTTTGTCTATTAGAACCAATGGAAAAACCCTATAATATGGGTAAGATGCATCAGTGTTTTTAGTATCAGTGTACGAAACATCAGTGTATGAAACATCTATGGATGAAGCATCAATGGATGATCTATTTTTTCCACCGCCTCATAAAATTCTGACCCAAACGAAACGGAGGTGTATGATGAGTAACTTTACTCGATCCATACGAAAAGTGTTTTTGAATGCAGGAAAATCATTTGTGAATTATCCTGCCGCCATGGCAAATGCCATATTGTTCACCCTGGTTCTGCTGTTCCGGACGACCCTGGACTGGCAGGCGCAGATCCCCTATGCGTTTCTGATCAACTGCCTGCAGGCTTCCTTTGCACTGGGCGCAGTGTTCAGCCTGGCGGCCCTGACGTATGCGCACCGGCGCGGTCTGTCAAAAAACGGGTTTCTCCTGGTTAATCTGGCCGGTCTGGCCGTTGCGGCGATCACCTTCCTGCTCCTGTACTTTTTCGGCGGCTACATACCGGACCGGGAATTCAGTGGATCGGTGAAAGTGCTGACCACCCTGGCGTCTGCCCGGGTATTTGTCGCCGGTCTGCTCTCACTGCTGGCGTTCCTTCTGCTGGCAGGGGAGAAAGAAGATCGGCTGGATTTCTCCGGTGCAGTCTTCATGACACTCAAAGCGTTCTTCCTGGCCCTGATCTACGGTTTGGTCATCATGGGCGGCGTATCCGGTGTGTTCGGCGCAGTCCAGGCGCTCATCTATTCAGACCTGGACAGCAGAGTCTTCGGGTATATCGCCTCCATCAGCGGCTTCATCGCATTCAGTATCTTTGTCGGCTACTTCCCCAATTTCCGCAAGGGCGCTGTGGATGAGCACCGAGAAGTGGCAGAGGCCCAGCCCCGGTTCATCACCGTCCTTCTGGAATTTATCCTGGTCCCCATCATGCTGGCGCTGACCGTGGTCCTGCTTCTCTGGGCGGTCCAGACCATCATGGGCGGCATGAACACCCGGTTCATTAACCTGTACAGCATCGCCGCATCCTTTGCCATCGGCGGTCTGCTGCTCCATATCCTGATCACAAAGAATGACTCGGGGATCGCAAAGTTCTATAAGAAAGTCTTCCCCTTTGCGGCACTGTTCATCCTTCTATTTGAAGCCTGGGCTCTGATCATCCAGCTGAATAAATTCGGACTCAAGACCACCGAATACCTGTTCATCATGATCTGGATCATCGCCTTCGTTTCGGCCATTCTTCTGATCCTGCGACAGGCCAAAGCGCACCGCTGGATCGTATATGTGACCGCCATGCTGGCTGTGGTCAGTGTGCTCCCCCTGGCCGGGTTCACCGACCTGCCGTTTATCATGCAGATCAATCGGCTGGAGTCCATCCTGAGCCGGGAAAACATGATCCGGGACGGCCAAATCGTTCCGGCCCAGTCGACGCCGGCCAGGGAAACCCGGGAAGTGATCACGGAAACGGTTGATTATCTGGTATTTGCCGAAGGAGCCGATTATCCGGACTGGCTGGATCCCGATCGGCTCGATCATGACAGTTTCCAGGCCACCCTGGGCTTTGAACGGCTCTACCCGGGACAGGATCCCGATATCAAGGATCAGTACAGATCAACCTCCCTGATGATGATCCCCAGGATCATCGATGTCAGTGAATACCAGTGGGGGGTTACCTCCATCTACTTCCAGAAAGAGAATTTTGATGCTCTGACTTTTACAGGCAACGCAGGAGACTATGAGATCCTGTGGAAGCAGAACATGGGCGAAGGCGCGCCAGCCATCACCGTGAAGCTCAACGGCGAGACAGTCCTGGATGGCGACCTCAACTCCTTCATTGATGCCACTCTGGCCAAGTATCCCCTGGGGACGTTCCAGGACCTGCCTGCTGATTCCGAAGATCTCACTCATCAGATGGAATCAGACCAGGTCGTGGTCACGCTGATATTTGAACACATCGAAATCAATTCAAGTCCGGACAATGTGGTTAACAGTTATCTGTCGCTCAACGCCCTGTTCCTGAATGAGAAGCAGGGGCCATAAAGTACTGCCGATCCCGCAGCGAATGTCCGCACCCTGCGAAAAGTGCCGTAAACAGGCCGGGATCCACGGATCCCGGCCTGTTGTCATAATCAACCTTACCATCAATCTTACCATCAATGTTCAAGGCTAATGTTCAAGGCTAATGTTCA
>CAYYVR010000088.1:2760-5127 GCA_964475185.1 uncultured Clostridium sp.
CTTACCATCAATCTTACCATCAATGTTCAAGGCTAATGTTCAAGGCTAATGTTCAAGGCTAATGTTCAAGGCTAATGTTCAAGGACAATGTTCAAGGAGGAAATAATGGACTGGATCAAAATCAAAGAGTGGAGAAAGTTTCTCAAAGACGATGTGCGCGCTGAGGTGGATTTCAAGGGAACCGACCAGAATAACGGAGTGCCCATGCCTGAGATCGAGAAAGCCTGGACTGGAGGAGAGCTGATTTCGCTGCCTGGCGAGGATAGTTTTGATTTTCCAATGAAAAATTTCAGGGATATCATCAGCCAGCGGGAATCCAGACGGGTATTCGATCGCAGCGAAATGGATCTCAAAGAACTGGCCTATCTGCTGTGGGCCACGGCAGGCGTTCGCGCCAGACGGCCGCACCGCACGCTGCGCAATGTCCCGTCTGCCGGAAACCGCCATTCCACGGAAACCTATCTGGCCGTTTTCCGTGTGCACGGACTCACGCCGGGGATCTATCGCTATCTTCCGCTGGAACATCAAATCGGCCTGATCCGTGAACTGCCGGATCTCTATGACCGGGTCAATGAAGCCTGTCACATGCAGTTATTTGCATCCCGGTGCAATGTACTGTTCATCTGGTCGACGGTCCCGTACCGGATGGAGTGGCGCTATGATTTTGCATCAGCCAAGGTCATTGCAGTGGATGTCGGACATATCTGCCAGAATCTGTACCTCGCCTGTGAATCCATCGATTACGGAACCTGTGCCATCGGCGCCTACGACCAGAAAAAAGCAGATGAACTCATCGGTGTGGACGGGGAGGATGAATTCACGATCTACATGGCTCCGGTGGGCCGCCAGAAAAAAGACTGAAAACGGGAAATGGATCCAATCTGGAAAAGGCCGGTGAAAAAGCCTTTAAAAAAATAGCCCTTCCAATCATCTGATAGTATAATAAAAGAAGTTTATTATTGGAGGGTCAGAAAAATGTATACAAAAATCACGAGTTATACCGTTCTGTCGGAAAAAAAGGAAGAATTCCTGGTTATCCAGCAGGAGATCGCAGACATTTATCGCAACGTCATGGGCGGCCGCATGCAGTTTTTAAGAAACACCGGCAATGAAGAGCAGTGGCTGGCCATCCAGCAGTTTGAATCCAGGGATCTGTATGACCGCAGGATCGAAGAAGTCCTGGGCAACATCGCCAACACGGACATCATGGAACGGCTGGGTCAGCTTCTCCTGGCACCCGTGGAAGAAGACGGGCTGGATGATTACTACATGTATATGGAAGTCATCGCCGAAGAGTAATCCCAGTGTGGCATCCATTTAAAATCCACCGGCAAAAAGGCAGCGGGCCCCCGATCATCGGAGTTCCGCTGCCTTAATATTTGGGGTGTTCAGTTCAGGTCCGAGGGGCGGGGGGATCTGCTACTTGCTGAAGTGAGTGATCCCTTTTTCGGTGATCAGCTGATCAATGGGGATGTCAAATTCATCCGTTGGCACTTCATCGGTCTGCTGAAGGCTGAAGGCGATGCCGATCTTAGGGACGGCGGGTTCGATCTGAGAAAAGAACCGGTCATAGAATCCGGCACCATAGCCGATGCGGTAGCCGTTTTCATCAAAGAGGACACCGGGGGTCACCACCAGATCGATCTCCGACTTATCTTTCAGCCGCAGTTCATCTTCCCGGGGACTGAGGATCCCGTAGTATCCCGGTTCAAGATCCTTGTCGAAATCCAGGATCTCAGCCGGGACCATGATTTTTTCCACCTGAATGATGTGGGGGACATAGACCTTCTTGCCGTCGGCCAGGGCGTCCTTGATGAACTGATGGGTCTCCACCTCATCTTCGAAGGATACGAAACACATGATGGTATGCGCATTTTTGTATTCATCCGTCTGTTTGAGGGTATCTATGATCTTCGCGGAGAATTCATGGAACAGCATCGGCGACTGCTCAGCCAGTTCTTTTCGTTTGGCCAGTGTTTCGCGCCGCAGGGATTTCTTGAGTTCTCTGAGCTGGGTGCGATCTTGTAAATCCATTCCTTTACCTCCTGTAATTTGATTCATTATTAGGTTAAGTATATCAGCAATCTCCGGATTTATAAGGAATAAGCACCTAATTTCCTGAAAAGATACAAGTTATTCACAGGAGCACAACCTATTGGGGCATTAAATCTTTTATAATAATCAATAATAAGAAAACCGCAGACCCACTGAATCTCACATCGACCGGTCTGCGGCGGGGATCGACACGTAAAATGGGAGGGTACTATGAACGGATCCAGTGATAACAGCCCGGGGCCTGAAGCCAATGCGGGCGGCGATCTCAAAGCCGCCCCCGGTCCACCGGAAGAACATCCATCGGAAGAACAT
>CAYYVR010000088.1:5227-10935 GCA_964475185.1 uncultured Clostridium sp.
GCCCCGGTCGGGCGTATGACTCAAAGCGCCAGGGATCAAAGGCAGGGTGCAGATCCACCGGAGCGCAGCGGACTATTTGAGTTTCTGATCTGTCCGGAAAAAATCCGACCAGCCATCCAGTGTCTCCAGATGATCCCGCCAGTTGGTCATGGTGACGGAGCCGGGAGCATAATCATCAAGGTCAGACCAGCGCAGAGGCCATGAGATGGGGGCTCCCCGCCGGGCACGCAGCGAGAAGACACTGACTGAGGTGGCGCTGCGTCCGTTGCGGACCCAGTCCACATAGATCCGCCCCTTGCGTTTGTCTTTGCGCATATTGGCAGTATAGCGGTCAGGCCATTTGCTTTCCATGCCCTGGGCCGTCAGTTTGGCAAAGTCGCGGCAGGTGCTCCAATTCGCAGCAGGCTGTAGCGGGACCACTACATGATAGCCTTTGCCGCCGCTGGTCTTCAGGTAGGAGTCGAGACCCATGTCATCCAGGAGGGTTTTCATGTCACGGACACCCTGACGGACCTTGTCATCATCCATCCCTTCGTCGGGATCCAGATCAAAGACCAGGAAATCAGGCTGTTCCAGGTGGTCCAGGGTGGAACCCCAGCCGTGGAATTCCAGAGCGCCCATTTGCACCGCGCCCATCAGCCCTTCTTCATCCTCCAGGATCATCACTTCCGTGTCATCCCCGTCATTGTCTTCGATGGGGGCTGTTTCCATCCCCTGGATGGGATGATTCTGGTGCTTCTGGAAAAAACAGGCATCGCCGATGTGAT
Source organism: uncultured Clostridium sp. (assembly GCA_964475185.1). Classification (GTDB taxonomy): domain Bacteria; phylum Bacillota; class Clostridia; order Clostridiales; family Clostridiaceae; genus JG1575. The sequence goes on from CAYYVR010000088.1 coordinate 5,995, forward strand.
CGGTACAGCGGATCAGGGTCATGGGCCGCCGGATCAGAAAGGGAAGGATCCGTTCCCGGATCGCCCAGTAATAATCGGCAACGTCCCCCTTGGTCAGCCCGTCATCGGGGAACAGCTCTTTATCCGGTGAGGAAAGTCTGACCGGTCCATAGGTATGTTTTCCGCCGGTGCCGCCGGTTTTTTTTCTGTCAGCCGAAGCAGCATCTGTCCTGTCTGCAGAGTTCTCTGAGGACCTTCGAGGCTGTTTTGCCTGATCTTCAGGGACCTCAGCGTCCGGATCGGCTTTTGAATCTGCTTTTGAGTTCGAGTTTGAGTTCGAGTTTGATTTTGAAGCAGCGTTGTTTTTGGCGGGGTCATCAGACTTGGCGTTTGATGTTTCCCCCGATTTGGATTTTGATTTTGATTTTAAGGTTTCTTTGGATTTGGATTTTGATTTTGATTTAGATGTTGATGTTGATGTTTCCTCGGTATTGGATTTGGACTTAGAGGTTTCCTCACGTTGTGTTGCCGGGTCAATCTCCTCTGAGGTTTCAGGGGATTTGGCGGCATCGTTGGGGAGAAGGTTCTCCAGGCGGACGTCCCGGGCTGATTTGTCCAGACGCAGGCCCTTGAAGGAAGCCTGACGGAGAAGTCCGTCATCGGTGATCTCCGCAAACTGGATCTCGGCCACCAGTTTGGGCGTCAGGTGATGGAGGGTCTCATCGGATCGTTCCCTGGGGGGCTCTTTGAATGGCGATGTTTTTCGGCTCAGAGCGCTGAATTTTTTAAGCAGTTCATCCGTCTGTTCCTGAGAAAAGCCGGTCCCGGCACGGCCGGTGTAAATCAGTTCATCCTTCTGGTAATGCCCCAGCAACAGGGCAGACAGTCCGGTCCTGTTTTTATCGGTGACGGTATAGCCGCCGATGACAAACTCCTGGCGGAACTCGCACTTGACCTTGACCCATTCCTTGCTTCGCGTTGAACGGTAGGAGGAATCTTTTTTCTTGGAGATGATCCCTTCCATGGCGGCTTCGCAGGCCTGGTCGAAGACCTGGCGGCCGCCCTCGGTATGATAGCTGTAGTGGATCCCGGCCGGGCTGTCTTTCAGTAAGTCCTCCAGCCGTTCTTTCCGGCGGATCAGGGGCAGTGCGCGAAGATCTTCATCGCCCAGGGCCAGCAGATCGAAGACCACATAATCCAGCTTTTTGCCCCTGGGATTTTTGAAATAGGATTGCAGGGCCTGAAAGTCGCTTTTTCCGTTTTCATCGAAGACCACCAGCTCACCGTCCAGCACCAGATCGGCCGGCGCCCATTTTTTCAGGGCGTCAGCCACGGCCGGGGCTTTGGCTGTCCAGTCGTGTCCGTTTCGGGTCAGAAGCCGGATCCGCCGGTCCTGGACAAACGCCAGGATCCGGTAACCGTCAAACTTGAGTTCATGGATCCAGTCAGATCCCCTGGGCACGCTTTTCGTCAGTGTGGCCAGCATGGGGCCGGCCTCCTCAAAGGGAAGAGACCCCCTGGCGCCGGCGGATCCAGCTTCGGTCGTCTCAGAGGAGGGGGCCTTTGATTCCGTTTCCTCCTTTGTCCGGGAAGCGGGATCGGATGGATCTGCTTCCCCGGGATCTTCAAAGGAGGTGGGTGCTTCCGCCCGGGCGATCTCCGCCAGGGTGCGTCCTGTCCTCACCGAAGTCTCGATCCCGGTGACGGGATCGTCTCTGCGGACGTGATCATCTTTTTCCTTGATCAAAAGCCAGTTTTTATCTTCTTCCCCGTCCCTTGGCTTCATCCGGATCAGGGTCCAGCGGCCCGTCAGGCGCTGGCCTTTCAGTTCGAATTTCAGGGAACCGCCGGCCAGTTCCCTGGCCGGGTCACCTTCGGGGATCCAGACCCCTTCATCAAAGAGCTGAACAGTGCCTCCGCCGTACTCGCCTTCGGGGATGGTGCCCTCAAAGTTCCGGTAATCCAGGGGATGATCTTCCACATGGACCGCAAGCCGTTTGTCTTTGGGGTCAAAACTCGGTCCCTTGGGGACGGCCCAGGACCAGAGGACGCCGTCAAACTCCAGGCGAAAATCATAGTGGAGCCTGGAGGCGTCATGGCGCTGAACGACAAACCGCAGATCATCGGCGGAGGATTCTGGTTTTCCCTTGGGCTCAGCCGTTTTCCGAAAGTCCCGTTTCTTGTTGTATTCTTCCAGTTTTTTTGCCATCACGAGGACTTCCTTTTTCTGGTCTTGGGCGCCGGTTTCTCATCGCCATCCTCCGCCTCATCCGGTTTGGCTTTGCGCGGGGCTGATTTGGCCGATGCGGATTTTCCCTTTTTGGCGGAGGCTGCCGGGGCAGTTTTCTTTCCCTTGGTCTCGATGCTCTGTTTGAGAAGATCCATGATGTCCACCACATTGCCTGGAGCGGGTTCTTCTTCAGAATCCTCCTCATCCGGAAGATCTTTGCCCTTGAGTTTGGCTTTGGCTTCGATGCGGGCTAACAGGGCTTCTGTGTATTCATCCTTGAACTCTTCGGGATCCCATTTCTGAGTGAGTCCCTCGATGAGAGAAATGGCAAGATCCATTTCCTTGTCGGAGATTTTTGCCTCCTCGGGCAGATTCAGCGCTTCTGTTCCCCGGATCTCGTCGGCATAGCGCAAAAGGTTCAATACCAGTGCATCTCCCACCGGAAGGATCGCACCCATGCTCTGCCTGGTGCGGATCGTCACCCGGCCGATGGCCACCTTGCCTGATTCTTTCATGGCATCACGGAGCAGGATATAGGGCTTCTCACCGCCCTTGACCGGTGAGACATAATACGGCTTTTCCAGATACATCGGGTTGAGTTCCTCCGCTTCGACGAACTGTTCGATGTCTATGGTTTTGCTGGCTTTGGGGTCGGCTTTCTCAAAATCCTCATCCGTGACCACCACATAACTGCCATCATCGAACTCATAGGCTTTGACGATGTCGTCCCATACGACTTCCTTGCCCGTCTCGGCATTGACCCGCTGGTATTTGATTTTTGAGTGATCCCTGGAATCGATCATGCTGAATTTCAGTGCAGGGCGCTCTTCTGCGCTCATCAGCTGGATCGGGATATTGACCAGGCCAAAGGATATGGCGCCTTTCCAGATAGCTTTCATAATTGTACCTCCAGAGCTTCCTAATGTAACACCATTGTACTATTTTCGGACCGGTAAGCTCTGAACAGGGTGTAAAACTTCATTGGATGAATCATGAAAACCACCGCTGCCGGTGCATGCTGACTTGGTCCGGATCGAAGAAAAGGGATCCGGCGGCAGACCGGAACCCGGAGGGCGGCGGGCTGATCGGGCCATCGCCTGCAACAAAAAAACACCAGGCCGATGACGGTCTGGTGTTCAAAGCATATATTATTTGTGCCGGGCCGGTGCCGGTTTGGGGCCGGATCTGACGGCAGAGGCCATCTGGCAGGCCTTCCGGGCTGCAGGGGTTAGAGGGCCGTCTCATCCGGTTCATCCAGCTCCTGGGGAAGGGTCATGGTGACGGCCAGTTGATTTTTCTCCAGCAGGGGAGTAGAAAGGACCCGTCCCAATGGTTTATAGACGGCATCGATGATGTCGTGGAACGTTCCGTCTTCGTTGAGACGAATGCGAACGAAGAGCTGATCCGACTCCACATCCTGTTCCAGCGGCTCCTGAAAGCGCGTCACCCTGACCTGAGCGGAATAGCCTTTGCGGACCATCAGATTCAGATCTCGCAGATTGGGTCCGGACAGGGAGGTGGTGCTGGCAGCGCCGTCGAAGGCAAAGACCTCAAAGGGGAGCAGATGATGACGTACCCGGTCCACGGATAAAGTGACTTCTCCGCTCAGGGGCAGAATGAACCGGTCATAGCCGGGAAGATCCGTGAAGATCGATTCTCTGGACTCTACAACGGCAGTACTGGCGCGGTAGAGAAAATCACGCCGGCCGTATTCGGCATCGGGCGGGAAAATCAGGATCTCCCGGGTGACACCGCCTGACCATGCAGTGGTCTTGAATTGTTCGGGCCTGATGATACGGATGTCCATAAGTAAGCCTCCTTCTATCTGAAATGGGGCAGGATCAAAGAGTGATGTCAGCTTATGTTGTCAAAAAGCGGGATCCTGGAAAGACCCCGCATGATCATCAGCCTTCCAGGTTGGAAATGAACCGGGCCAGCTCCTGTGCGAAGGTTTCTTCGTTTTCCCCTTCCACCTGAAGGGTCAGTGCCGATCCTTTTCCCATGCCCAGTGACATAATGGAAATTATACTTTTCAGATTGCCTTTTTTTCCGTTGGTCTCGACTTCCACCGACCCTTTGTAATTTCTTACAAAGCTAACGACAGCTGCAGCCGGCCTTGCATGGAGACCGGATTCATTGACAACGGTCACTTGTTTTTCTACCACTGTTACTCTCCTTGATTTATCCTTTGTATCTAAAAACAGCATAAAACATATCAAAAACCAGTTCAACCTTTTTCCTGAAAGATACAGTTTATTCATTCAGAAAATGGGATGAAAAGGATTCCGCGGATCCGATGGATGCAGGGACGAAAGGCCGGTATCGTTATCAGTCCGGGGATCAGTTTTCAGACTGCAACATTGAATTGATATGCAGTGACTGGAACACACAGAAATTGTCCCCACAGCCATGGCAGGCAACCTTTTATCCGGAGCAGGCGCCTGGTTCACTCCGTGAAGGGAACCACAGGACGCTGAGGTGGATCTGAAGGGAAGAAAATGAGCTGCTCAGTTGAATGCTGACAGGTGAAAACTGAAAGCAGAAGACTGAAAGCAGAAGACTGAAAGCAGAAGACTGAAAGCTGGAGACTGAAAGCTGGAGCGCTAATGAGGGGCCAGGGTGGGGCGGGCTAGGACAAACGCATCAATTGATAAATGATCATAATCAAATTAAGACATCCTTTGGCTAATGCTGGCCATTGGACGTCTTGCTGTTGTCAGCGATTTTTGGGC
>CAYYVR010000089.1:0-5229 GCA_964475185.1 uncultured Clostridium sp.
ATTATACCACTTCCCCAGGGTCAATTATAGAAAAGGCCAGGGCGAACTTTCCGGCGAATTTCCCGCCCGGACTGCCTTCGCTCCGGCGCTGCCTGTCCGGCAGCCATTGAAAAACAGACTCCGCCCCTCCCCGGTCGGTGCCCGGGTGGGGCGAAGTCTGCTTTTTGGCGGAATGAGTCCGGCGCTCTGGAAGAATACTGCCTGCCAGGCAACACGCAAAGGTTCATTCCAGCCTTCAGAACCGATCCAGACGCCTCTACTGCAGGATCTTTGCGATCTCCTCCAGCATCATGCCGGTGCCGGTGAACCCACCTGAGGTGATGTACCAGACTTCCGGGTCCAGATAGTGGATCTGCCCCTTCATACTGGCCTGCGTCCCCTTGATGATCTCATTGTCCATGGCGGTTCCGGCATCCGTCTCGCCGCCGACGACCTGGGCCCGGTCAATGACAAACAGATGCGCGGGATCTTTCTCCAGAATGTATTCATAAGTCACATTCTGACCATGGGTGGATTCTTCAATGCCTTCATCCGCTTCGGCAAAGCCCAGGGCACTGTGGATGATCCCGAAACGGGACACCTTCCCGTAGGCGCTGAGACTGCCGTCATTGGCCAGAATGATCAGCGCATTCTCGCCGGCATCTTCCGCTTGTTCTCTGATTTGCGCAGCTTTCTCATTCATTGCCCGGATCCCCTCGTCCACTGCCCCGGTCTTTCCGAAGATCCCGGCCAGAAGTTTGGCGTTTTTCTCAACGGAGCCCAGGTAGTCTGAATTATCCACCGCCAGATAGACGGTGGGGGCTATTTGACTCAGCTCCTCAAAGGCAGCCTGAGTCCGTGTGGAGATCAGGATCAGATCCGGTTTGAGTTCAAAGACCTTCTCAAAATCCGGTTCCTTCAGCGTACCGACATCCTCATACCGATCGTCCTGATATCCATTCAGGAAACCAGGCAGTGAAGCCTTGGGCAGACCGATGATCTCAACGTCCATGTGATCGAGCAGATCCAGCAGCCCGTAATCAAACACGATGACCCGCTCCGGGTTGGGGCTCACCTTCGCCTCCCCCAGCTCATGGGTGACGGTGATGGCCTCTGAGGATGCGGCAGCATTGGGTTCATCTGTTCCGGCAGGAGTCGCGCAGGCGGACAAAAACAGGGTAAGGGAAAGGATCGGTGCCACTATTTTTACGAAATGTCTGAACATAGGATGTACCTCTTTTCTGATGGATTGATGGGGATCACAGGATCCGGGGATCCGGGTGCGCAGCTGTTTTCTCATGGAAGACGATTGCTGTACATGTCATTTGTTTATGGGTGGGTGTTTGTATGTATGGGTATGTGTGTATGGGTGTGCAGGTGCACTGCTTAGCGGGGCGTGCAGCCGATGGAAGGATAACGCTCTGAGATCGGATATTTTTCATCCGGCCCCGGTTCAGACGGCGGCTGCAACGGGCCCGGCAAAGGACTGCCCGGCGTAATAAGTACAGATCCTGCGTCCGCCGATGGCGTGGACATCAAAGGGCATGTCAAACAGATCGGCCAGAATGGTGCTGTTGATGATCTTGTCGGTGTCGTCATGGTAACGGACTTTTCCGTCCGCCAGGGCTACGATGCGATCGGAATAGCAGGATGCGAAGTTGATGTCGTGGATGACGATGACCACGGTCTTCCCCATTTCATCGACGATGCGGCGCAGGATCTTCATGATCTCCACGGCATTTTTCATGTCCAGGTTATTCAGGGGCTCATCCAGGAGAATGTATTCGGTGTCCTGGGCGATGACCATGGCGATATAGGCCCGCTGTTTCTGACCGCCGGAGAGTTCGTTGATGTAACGGTCCCGGATCTCCTCCAGCTTCATGTATTCGATGGCCTGATCGATGATCCGCTGATCCTCCGCCGTCAGGGTGCCCCTGGAGTGGGGAAACCGTCCGAAGGCGATGAGTTCACGCACGGTGAGTCGGACATCGATGTGATTGGACTGCCTGAGAATGGAGATCTTTCTGGCCAGGTCCGGGCTCTTCCAGTCCTTTAAGGGGATCCCGTCGATGCAGACTTCGCCGGAGCTTGCCCCGGTGAGGCGTGAGATCACCGACAGCAGCGTGCTTTTGCCGGCGCCGTTGGGGCCGATGAAGGAGGTGATCTTTCCCTTCTCGATGTTCAGTGTCACATCGGAGACGACTTCTTTGACATCATATTTTTTGAACAGATTTTTTACAGTGATCATAATTACAGCTGACTCTCCTTTAATAACAGACGGAGGAAATAAAGACCGCCGGCAAAGTTGATCATGACGCTGACCGGTGTGTTGAAGCGAAAGACCTGCTCCACCAGAAACTGGCCGAACAGCAGGGCAATGCTGCTCACCAGCATGGATCCGGTCAGGAGATGGAGGTGGCGGTGCGTTTTGAGAAATTCCCGGGTCAGGTTGGTCACCAGGATCCCCAGGAACGTGATGGGTCCCACCAGGGCCGTGGATACAGAGACCAGCACGGCAACAATGAAGAGGATCTGGTTGGTCAGGGTCCGGTGATCGATGCCGAGATTGATGGCATTGTCCCGTCCCAGGGCCAGGACGTCCAGCTGGCGGTGCTTTGAAAAGCCGAAGGCCATGACAGCTGTCATGAGGATGGCCGACAGAAGGAGGATCCCGGTGTTGATGTTGTTGAAACTGGCGAACAGACTCCCCTGCAGGACCAGATATTCATTGGGGTCGATGATGACCTGAAGGAAGGACGAACCGCTCCGAAAAAGCGTCCCGGTGACGATGCCCACCAGCAGAAGCAGGTAGATGTTGCCGCCGGCTTTTTTCAGGACCAGGCCAAGGACCCCCACACTGAAGAAGACCATGATCCCCACAGCGGCCAGAAAACTCAGGCGGCCATCCAGCTTCGCCATGGCCTGGGAGCCGATGAAGAAGATCATTGCCGTCTGGATAAAGACATAGAGCGCGTCCAGTCCCAGCACGCCGGGTGTCAGGATCCGGTTGTCGGTGACGGTCTGAAAGATCAGGGAGGAGAACGCAATGGCGCTGCCGGTCAACCCAATGGCCAGCACCTTGGGGATCCGCCGGGACAGTGCATAGCCATAGCTGTCCGGTGAGAGTCCCCACAGGAGGAACAGCGAGATCCCGATGACAAGGATCCCCGTCAGGGTCAGGAGTTTTCGCTTCATGACCGTTTCACCCCCTTCAGGATCAGCACCAGGAAGATGATGCTGCCAGTGACCCCCGCCGTCAGGGAGATGGAGATCTCATAGGGCCAGATCAGGATCCGGCCCAGCATATCGCAGGCCAGGACGAAGGCCGCTCCAAACAGCGCCGTGGTCCAGAGATTATTCCGGACATGGTCCCCGCGCAGAAGGGAGACGATGTTGGGGATGATCAGCCCGATGAAAGGGATGTTTCCCACGGTGACCAGCACAGCACTGGAGATCAGCGCCACGATGGTCAGACCGATGTTGACGATGAGCCGGTAATTCAGGCCGAGGTTGCGGGCGAAATCCTCGCCCAGCCCCGCAATGGTGAATTTGTTGGCATAGAACCAGGCGGCCACCAGGAGCGGCAGCGTGATGAAAATGATCTCATAGCGGCCCCGGGTCACCATGGAAAAGGAGCCCTGGAGCCAGGAATCCACATTCTGCACCACCTCATGGCGGTAGGCGAAGAACGTGGTCACCGAATCGATGAGATTCCCCAGCATGATCCCCACCAGGGGGATGACGATGATGTTTCTGGGTTTGATCCGGCCAAGGATCGCCATGAAGGCAAAAGTCCCGGCCATGGCAAAGACAAAGGATACGGCCATTTTCTGGATCGCGGTGGCACCCGGCAGCAGCAGCATGGCAGCAAGAATGCCCATCCGGGCCGAATCCATGGTGGCGGCCGTGGTCGGGGAAACAAATTTGTTCCGGGTGATCTGCTGCATGATGAGTCCGGCGATGCTCAGTGCCATTCCGGTCAAAAGGATGCTGAAAAGCCGGGGCAGGCGGCTCAGCGCCACCACCATGACTTCCGTCTCACCGCCCCGGATGAATTCTGAAAGGCGCAGGGACTTGGCACCGATGAACAGCGAGAGGACCGACAATAGGATCAGGATGAGGATCAGATGACTGTTTTTCATGATCGGCGGGGAGACCCCCTCGTTGACACCTCTCTTTTCCACTTGGTATAATTACGAAGATCGAATTGATAATTATTCTCATTTATAATAACGAATCACCGACCCCATATCTTTTGGTCCATTTGTTTTTTTATCACTATATTTGGGTAATCGATGGATCCGCTCAAAATAACTCACCATTGGAAAGGATGAGGCGATATGTTCATTGAACGCAGCCCCCGGCGCGTAGCCGAAGATTTCTACGCAGCCACCCAGATCCCCAGCAGTGCCTTCTCCGCGGACGGCAAGCTCCTCTACAGCGGCGGCAGTCATTTCATCCACGATGATTACGCTCTGTACAATGACCTGGTGGCATCCATGGTCTCCCCCGAGCCGGATGCGCCCCTGTCAAAGACTCTGACCAACGCCGGCGGAGAGGCCTATACGGCCTATTACATCAATAAATATAAGTACCGGGACGGGTTCGTCCTGGCAGGCCCCTACACCCGGGAAGATCTTGCCCGGATCTCTCAGTTCGAAGTCTGTTTCTACAATAATCAGACCCCGGACCCCATCGGCTCAAGACTTCTGAAAACACCCGTCCGGGGCCGCGCAGCCTGCTACAGTCTCAATATCCGCCGGGCCCTGGACTTCATCCACGCCCAGTACCGGGAGGAGCTGACCCTGGATGGCGTAGTGGACCATCTGGGCCTCAATAAGAGCTACTTCTGCACCCTGTTCAAAAAAGAGACCGGCATGACCTTCACTGCCTATGTCAATCAGGTCCGCATCGAAAAAAGCAAGCGCCATCTGATGCAGGGGAACCGGTCCGTCCTGGATGTCGCCCTGTCCGTGGGTTTCACCAGTCAGAACTATTTCACCGTCACATTCAAGCGGATCATGCAGATGACCCCGGTCCAGTACCGGCGGCAGGCCCGCATCTGACCTGAACGGTCTTCCCCATCGCTTCCGCTGAGTTTAAAAACAGGCAGGCTCTCCCCCTGGATGTCTGCCTGTTTTTTCGTTCCCTGCCGCCGCACATGATCCCCTGGCCGGACTCCCCTTTCAAATCGCGGACTCCCCTTGCAAATCACGGACTCCCCTTGCAAATCACGGACTCCCCTTGCAA
>CAYYVR010000089.1:5329-10788 GCA_964475185.1 uncultured Clostridium sp.
TTGCAAATCACGGACTCCCCTTGCAAATCACGGACTCCCCTTGCAAGTACCGGATTCGTTTTTCAAATCCCAGGTTGGATATGATATAATTTAGTCGGTGAACCTGCGCTTTTGGCCTCACCAAATAATAGAATCCATTGCTGTCCCGAAAACTGGCACTGCAGCAGACAGGGCGATCGCTCCCCGTGATCCCCCGCCGTTCGATCGAACACAGCCCTGCTGCCGGGGCATCACGATATGATGAGAAAACAGATGGAGGTTCCACTTATGGACCAGAAAAACACATTGGCAAAAACGATATCGGGAAGAACAGATGATCAATTCACGGACCTTTCAGATTTCATCAGAAAACATGATCTGAAATTCATGCTCCACAATACGCTGACCCGGACAACGGAGGAATTCATCCCCGTGAAACCGGGACAGATGGGCATGTACACCTGCGGTCCCACCGTATACAAAGATGCCCATATCGGCAACCTGAGGACCTACATCTCTGAAGATGTCCTGAAGAAGGCCCTGCTCCTTTATGGTTACAAGGTCCGTCACATCATGAACATCACCGATGTCGGCCACCTCACCGACGATGCCGACGAAGGCGATGACAAGATGGAAAAGTCCGCCCGTGAAATGGGCATGGATGCCTGGCAGCTGGCCAGCCATTACTTTGATAAGTTCAGAGAGGATTTTGAGTCCCTCAACTGCATGGACCCGACGCTGTGGGCTTCGGCAGCTGGCCATGTCCAGGAACAGCTGGACATCATCCAGGGCCTGGAGGAAAAAGACTATACCTACCAGACCAAGGACGGGATCTATTTTGATACGGCCAAATTCCCCACCTATGCCGATTTTGGCCAGATCGATGTAGAAAATCTCCAGGGCGGCGCCCGGGTCGATTTAAGTCACGAAAAACGGAACGTCACCGACTTTGCCCTCTGGAAGTTTTCCAAGCCGGGTGAAAAACGGCAGATGGAGTGGGATTCTCCATGGGGCATCGGGTTCCCGGGCTGGCATCTGGAGTGCTCCGCCCTGTCTTTGAAATACCTGGGCGAATACCTGGATCTGCACGCCGGCGGTACCGACCACATCAAGGTCCACCATACCAATGAGATCGCCCAGTCTGAAAGCTACCTGGGCCACCGCTGGTGCAACTACTGGTTCCATGCGGAATTCCTGGTCCTCCAGGGAAATATCAAAATGAGCAAATCCACCGGGAACTTTCTCACCGTCACTTCCCTGCGGGAAGAGGGCTACGATCCCCTGGATTACCGCTATTTCTGCCTCAATGCCAATTATTCCAAGCAGCTGACCTTCAGCTGGGATGCCATGGATGCCGCCAAGACATCCAATGCCCGGCTGCGCAAGCGGATCCTCGAGCTGAAAAAATCGGCTGGAGATCGGACCGGACACCTCCACGAGGAATACATGCTCCGGTTCTTCAAAGACATCTTCCATGACCTGAACGTTTCGCGGGCGTTGGGCGTACTGTGGAATCTTCTCAAGGATGACGCCGTCGCCGATGAAGACAAGCTGGCCACCGCTTTCCTCTTTGATGAGCTTCTGACCCTGGGGCTCAGGGAGGTCGAAGAAGGCGGTCAGGCATTGCCCTCAGAGGTCTCGGAGCTGGTCCGCCAGCGTGATGAAGCCCGCCGCAGCAAGGATTACGCCTTGTCGGACAAACTGCGGGATGAACTCACTGCCATGGGCTATGCTGTGAAAGATTCCAAGGACGGGACCCTGGTCGAAAAAATCTAAAAACCTGACGATAAAGAGCTGTATTATTTTGATTGCATCAAATATAATACAGCTCTACTCTTTTGAGTCAAATCGTTATTTAATAAAACAATAATTTGCGTAAATTTTACTGGCCATTATCTCACATTTTTCTGAAATCCGTCCTCATTCCAATCGTTTTCAAAATTTACGGAATCCCTGTTATCATTCTGTCAACGCTCTGTCCCATCGCCCTTGTTGGAAGTGCTACAATCATAACAAGAGTCCGGTTGCTGATGCGGTTTAAAATCGTATCAAAAACCAAATAAATTTGAGGAAGGTGTAATCAATGGGACGTTTGGATGGAAAAGTAGCCATCATCACAGGCTCCACTTCCGGAATGGGCCGGGACACCGCCTATCTCTTTGCCGAAGAAGGTGCCAAAGTCGTCGTCACCGGCCGAAACGAGGAGCGGGCCAGAGAAGTCGTTGACACCATCCGTCAGCGTGGCGGACAGGCCTCCTATGTCATCGTTGACATGGCTGACCTGGATCAGGTCCGGAAGATCCATGAACACTGCATGGAAGAATATGGGACTGTGGATATCCTGTTCAACAATGCCGGTCTGCTGTCTGTCGTTCCGATGATGGAGATCACCCTGGAAGAATGGACAAAAATCTATACCGTCAATGTCACGGCCCCCGTTTTGTTATCGAAGCTGTGTGCGCCGGTGATGAAGGAAAAGGGCAAAGGCATCATTCTCAATACCGGTTCCATTGCCGGGACCAGCGCCCGCTGGGGCCCCATCGCCTACTGTGCCTCCAAGCATGCCATGAACGGCGTCACCCTGGCCCTGGCCAGAGAACTGGGTCCTGAGATCCGGGTCAATGCCATTCTGCCTGGCGCCATTGAGACCGCCATGCTGGACAGCGCCGGCGGCGTCGATGCCATGGCCGGCATGATCCAGATGAGTCCCCTCAAGCGCACCGGCAAAGGTCACGAGATCGCCACCACAGCGCTGTTCCTTTCCACCGATGATTCATCCTTCATCACCGGCCAGCTACTGCGGGTGGACGGCGGAGTGGATGTCTAAGCCTCCTATGCAATTCGATATTTTTGCTCAGCCGGTGTATTCGCCGGCTTTTTTTTCGGTCTGTGATCGCCCCTTTCATATCTTCTTAAGATTATAACGATATAATGTCTCTTAGCTTACAATATTTACTTTCCGGCCTGAATGCGCTGAAATGGCATTCATTCCGGGAGATGAAAAAGAGAGGGTCTCCCATGAAACTGATTCTTGAAAAACTTTCAAAATCCTTTGGCTCAAATCATGTGCTGCGCAGCATCGATTTTACCTTTGATCAGGGCAGTATCTATGCCCTGCTGGGCCGGAACGGGTCCGGTAAAACCACGTTGTTCAATCTCATCGCCGATGAAGTCGATCAAGACGATGGCAGTGTCTGGATCGAAACGGAGAGCCAGAGACGCCCCCTGGCACCGGAAGACCTGTTCTTCATGGTGGCAAACCCGACCCTGCCCAACTTTCTCACCGGATATGAATTCATCGATTTTTTCATGGACGTTAACCCGAAACCGGACGGTCACAAAAAGACCGCCGATGAGTACATGACCTGGATCGGCTTTGAGGAAGCGGAAAAGCATCGGCTGATCCAGGGGTATTCCCTGGGGATGAAGAACAAGCTGCAGATGCTGATGTTCATGATCCTGGAGCCGGCCATCATCCTCATGGATGAACCCCTGACCAGTCTGGATGTCATCATGCAGCTGCAGATCAAAAAGCTGATCCGTGAGATCCACGGCAGCCACATCATCCTGTTTTCGACTCATATCCTCCAGCTGGCAACGGATCTGTGCGATGAGATCGTCGTGCTCAACAACGGCGTGCTCACCCAGGTGGATCATGATTTATTGAAGGATCCGGCCTTTGAGTCCCGGATCATCGCCATCCTCTCAGAGGAACGCCCCCGCGCCGAACTGTCCGTTGATCCCCTCCGGCGGGAAGCGCCCGGAGAACCCGTCCCCGGCCTCGATGCGGAGACGGACCCGGCAAGTGAGGTCTGATATGTGGAAATTATACCGAATGGAACTGAAGTATGAGGTGTATTCCAACATCAACTACTTTTTCCGGTTCCTTCAGAAAATAAAAATCCTGGGCAGTATGGTATCTGATGAATATCGTTACGTCGGACTGAAACGCTTCGCGGCCGCCCTGTCCTGGCTCTACAAGATCCTCAAATCCCTGTTCATGGGAAACCTCATCGCCTTCGTCTTATTCTTCATCTATACCGGCCTGAACAACATCCTGATGAAACCCGCCGATCCCGGTGTCATGGCAGCTTTCTTTGCTGCCGTATATATTCTGATGAATATCATGCAGTCCAGGGTGCTGGGGGCGACCCAGAAGATCCATCTCTTCCATGAAGTCTTCCGTCAGAGCGCCCGGGATGTCGCCCGCGTCGAACTGTTCTTCACACCGCTCATGAGTTTCATCGGTCGCAATGCCGGCTTTCTCGTTGTATTTTCCGTGCTGCACGCCCTGCCGCCCATGCAGGCCATACTGCTCAGCCTCATGGTCACCGCCGCCGATGCGCTGACGGAATGGATCCACCTGAAGCTTCTGGATGCGAAGCTCCCCCTGGAGGGCAAACCGTCCTTTGTCCTGACGGTCCTTCTCCTGACCGCTGTGACCATGTTTCTCATGACATTATTCGGCGTTGACATCTCGAATCTCCTGGAACACCCTGCCGCCTGGATCGTGACTTCCCTGGTCCTGGCCGGCTCCTTCCTGCTGGCCTGGCATTATAAAAACTACAATCAGGTGGTCCGGTTTGTCACCGGTCAGTATGAAAAACAGCTGAACTTAAAGCAGGGCAACAACCTGCGCACCATGGACGTTCAGCTCAGGGACTCCGATTACGGTGATCTGAAGCAGTCTGCCGCCGTGGTCCGCGCGGTGGAGGGCCTCTCCGGCTATGCCCGGCTCAACGCACTGTTTTTCGCCCGCCATAAACGGATCCTGCGCAAACCCATCATGATCTTTACCTACATCGCCGCCGCCCTGGGGGTCATCGGACTGGTTTTCCTCTGGTTCAACCGCACCCATACCTACTGGCACCCCTTCAAGATCGGCGTGTTCTACGATTCTCTGGGGGCCTTCATCCCCTTTTTCATGTACCTGTCCATCGGTGACAAGCGCCTCACCAAGTCGCTGTTCGTCAATTGCGATGCCAGTCTGCTGACCTACAGCTTCTACCGGCGGCCCGATGACATTCTCACCAGCTACAATATGCGCCTGAAAGAAGTCATTTGGCTGAACATGCCGCCGGCAGCGGCCCTCATGGCTTCTCTGGCCATCTGGCTGTCCCTGAGCGGAATGGCCATCACGCCGGCCCGGCTGATCCTGTTCCCCCTCATCATGGCCTATTACGTGTTTTTCACCATCCACCTGCTCTTCCTCTATTACATTCTCCAGCCCTATACCCAGGATGTTCAGGTGAAAAACCCCCTCTACAAGATCATCGACTTCGCCGTCTACCTGTTCTGCTACATGCCGCTCTTCCTGAAGCCGGACATGACGATCCACGCCGTGTTCATCATCATTCTGACCATCATCTATGCCCTGGTTGCCCGCACCCTCATCCCCCGCCTGGCACCGAAAACCTTCCGGATCAAATAGTCCATCGATCATCCCGTTCCCAGTCCAACAGTCCGGTCCACCCCGCGAA
>CAYYVR010000090.1:0-10644 GCA_964475185.1 uncultured Clostridium sp.
CACTGTCATAGAAACTGTCGTTCTTTGCTTCAATTACGAGGTACCGTCTGCTTTTTCCTATTTTACCTTTACAATATTCTATAAACTCCTTTGATATATGCATCTCTTTTCGATAATGATCAAGGAGATATCCCACCTTTTGATATAGACCCTGGGTATTGTATAGATCAAGATACCGCTTTAGTTTCTTTTCATCCAGGTAATGGATTCCCTCCAGGCAGTTCAGCAGTTCTTCAAAGCCGCCTATTTTATTGAAATCCCTAATGCTGTCAACGACTGTCCGTTCCAGGTCAGTTATTCTAACTCCGGTGGTGTTCTTTGCTTCAAAAACACCCTCGCTCATTCTGGACGCAATATATTTATAAGTTACGTGATCATATTTAAAATGATTGAACTTTGTATCAGATGAAACATAAACTTCATAATACACTTGATTCGCCAGCCCATAATATTCGAATGCACTGTGATGAGAGATATACGCAGTATCGGTTATGGCACAGGCGATTTGATAACGAGTTGCTACAAGCTGTCCCGTTGCTGGATTCACAACAGAATAAATATTCTTTCTTGCCTTCCTGACCCAGTCTTTTTTCATCAGGCGGTTTAACAGACTATACGCTGTCTTCTCATTCCCAACAAACTTCTTAACATCTTCGATGGTAAAAACCGGATGCTTAGCCAGTTCATTCAACAAATTCACTGATCTCACCTCGCTACTTTAATTTTGTCATAATTTTCTTCAAATTCAAAGAATAATGTTACGTTTTTAAAAAATTAAATGAGTACTATTTTTTAAATTTATCACGTTATTCTTCTTATAGAAAGTAAAACATTCCATTTATAAAAAAATTTACACCATGATATGTTGTAAGGGACTTTTATCTTTCGCCCCGTTTGTTACATATAAAATGCACCAGGGGGGATCATGGTCCTCTGGATTTACCGTTTACGTAACAAAGACGCCTGTAAGATCCGAAATAACTGAAGATATCATTTATTGAAGAGGCAAGTGGGAGAGGAAGGAACGAGTGGGAAAACAAGGCAAACAAGAGAATAAAAGGCGATACAAGGCGATACAAGGCGATACAATGGGGTGCCCGTTTCTTGACACCTATTGTATTCAGCGTATAATTACGGCATAACAATTGAGTTCAATGGAGAAGAAGGGTGCAATTCCCTCGCAAGTACGTTACCGTCAAAGCCGGATCGCCATGTTTCATATTTCTTTGCGGGCACCGGAGAATATGGCTACAGGGAGTTTCCCTTGCCTTCGGATGCATGCCGGAGGTTTTTTTTGGTTAATAACGGGGATCAGGAAAAAATCAATGGGTTCAGTAAATCATGGGCTTCAGCAATTTATTTTATCAAAGGATCGGGGTCCAATGAGTCCGGCTGGTCCCAGGGATCGTCGGGATATGAAGGAAACAGGGAGAAAACCATGAGGATCCCTTAAAGATGAGGAAAACGGAACTTGAACTCGAGGAGCCGAAGAGCGGGCAGCCGGTGGGCGGGCTGCAGGAAACGGAGGGTCTCAATGAGGCCGATCCGGGTCACCGGCAGGGCGTCTGATGAGGGGATCCGTCTGGATCCGGAAGGAGGTAAAATCCGATGGTGATGTATGCGACGCTGGCACTGGTCCTGGGGTTTGGACTGGATCTGATCCTGGGGGACCCTCAGGGATGGCCTCACATCGTCCGGGGATTCGGCTGGCTGATCCAGACCCTGGAGCGAAGACTTTATCCATGGGAGAACAAACGCCTGGGCGGGACGGTCCTGGTCTTCATCATGGGGGCGGTGAGCACACTGCTGCCGTTGGGCCTGCTGATCCTGGCCTGGCAGATCTCGCCCTGGGTGTTTGTCCTGGCGGAGAGTCTGCTGTGCTGGCAGCTGCTGGCCGTCAAAAGCCTGAAGACGGAGAGCGATCTGGTCTACCAGGCGCTGGCGGCGGAGGATCTGCCAGGTGCCCGCCAGGCCGTCGCCCGGATCGTGGGCCGCGATACGCAAAGTCTGGATGAGGCAGGGGTGACGCGGGCTGCAGTGGAGACTGTGGCGGAGAATGCCTCCGACGGGGTGGCCGCCCCGCTCTTTTATATCCTCCTGGGCGGGTCGCCGCTGGGCTGTCTCTATAAGGCCGTCAATACGATGGATTCCATGATCGGCTATAAAAATGAACGATATCTGGCGTTTGGACGGAGTGCGGCCCGGCTGGATGATCTGCTGAATTACCTGCCGGCCCGGATCTGTGCCCTGCTGATGATCCTGGCTGCTGCCCTGAGCGGGCTGGACGCAGGCAGAGCCTGGCGGATCTGGCGGCGGGACCGGTACAACCATGCCAGTCCCAATTCCGCCCAGACCGAAGCGGTGATGGCCGGTGCCCTGGGCATCCGCCTGGCCGGAGATGCGTATTACTTTGGCCGCCTTCATCGGAAGCCCTTCATTGGGGATCCGGTCCGGCCGGTGGAGCCCCGTGACATTCTCCGGTCCCATGGACTGCTCTACGGGACCTCTGTGTTACTGATGCTGGCAGCCATACTTTTGAGAGGAGTTTTTTATGCAGCGATATGACCATGGCGGCGACGTTTATTCCCAACCCGGGATCACGCTGGATTTTTCAGTCAACATCAATCCCCTGGGCATGCCTTCACCGGTGAAGGAAGCCCTGATCCGAACTGTCGGGGAATATGTCCGCTATCCGGATCCCCACTGCCGCGAACTGACCCGGGCCCTGGCAGGGGTCCACGGGGTCTCCCCCGAAAACATCCTGTGCGGCAACGGGGCGGCGGATCTGATCTTTCGGATCCTGGCCGCCCGATCTCCGCGCCAGGTCCTGATCCTGGCTCCGACGTTCTCTGAATATGAACGGCCGGCTGTTTTATTCGGCGGCCAGATCCGCGAATACCGCCTGGATCCGGCCCGGGACTTTGCGCTGACTGAAGATTTTCTGGAAGCGCTGACGCCGGAGCTGGACATGGTGTTTCTCTGCAATCCCAACAACCCCACGGGCCGGCTGGCCCCCGCCGGTCTGATGCAGGAGATCGCCGTACGCTGCCGGAAGAATGCAACGGCGCTGGTGGTGGATGAATGCTTTCTGCCGCTGAGCTCAGGCACTTCGATGATCCCGATGCTGGAGGAGTTTCCGGATCTTTTCATCCTCCGGGCATTCACCAAGCTCTATGCCATGGCCGGCCTGCGCCTGGGGTATCTCCTCGGCGAAGGACAATCCCTGGCCGGGATCGCCCGCTTCGGTGCCGAATGGAGTGTCTCCGTCCCGGCCCAGGTGGCCGGTCTGGCCGCCCTTGACGCGGAACCTGAATGGTCAGAGCGGACCAACCGTCTGATCCGGAAGGAACGGGACTGGATGATGGATGAGCTGTCCCTCTCTGGGATCACCGTCTTTCCCTCCGACACCAATTTCCTGCTGCTGCGCCATGAGATCCCATTATACCGGCCGCTCAAGGAGCGGGGGATCCTGGTCCGGGACTGCTCGAACTTTACAGGATTGGATGAACATCATATCCGCATCGGACTGAAAACCAGAGCGGAAAATCAGCAGCTCATCGAAGCGATCAGGGAGATCATCCATGGCTAAAGCGATCATGATCCAGGGAACCATGTCGGATGCAGGGAAAAGCCTGCTGTGTGCCGGGTTGTGCCGGGTCTTTCATCAGGACGGCCGCAAAGTGGCCCCCTTCAAAAGCCAGAATATGGCCCTCAATTCCTTTATCACCCGGGACGGTCTGGAGATGGGCCGGGCCCAGGCGGTCCAGGCGGAAGCCGCCGGCCTCGAACCGGATGTCCGGATGAATCCGGTCCTGCTCAAACCGGTGACGGACAGGGGCTCCCAGGTCATCGTCAACGGCGAGGTCCGCGGAAATTTCAAGGCGGCAGACTACTACGCCATGAAACACACGCTGGTCAGCGAGATCATGGCAGCCTATGAATCGCTGGCCGATGAATTCGACATCATCGTCCTGGAAGGGGCCGGCAGTCCGGCGGAGATCAATCTCAAATCCGGCGATTTTGTCAATATGGGCATGGCAAAGCTGGCCCGGGCGCCGGTCATGCTGGTGGGGGACATCGATCGGGGCGGGGTGTTTGCCCAGCTCTGGGGAACCATTGCCCTTTTGGAGGACCGGGAGCAGGACATCATCAAAGCCACCGTCGTCAATAAATTCCGCGGGGACCTGGAGCTGTTCGAGGACGGTCTGGCGATGCTGCGCGAACTGACCGGAAAGCCCGTGGCCGGCGTGCTGCCCTATCTCAAGATCGACATCGAGGAGGAGGACAGTCTGGCCGAGCGGCTGGTTCGCAGGGAGGAGACCCCGGGGCTGGAAATTGCCGTCATCCGGCTGCCCCGTATCTCCAACTTTACGGATTTCGCTCCCCTGGAGGCGACACCCGGTGTCCGAGTTCGCTACATCACCAGGGCGGAGGAACTGAGGGAACCGGATCTGGTGATCCTGCCCGGGACTAAGAATACCATGGCGGATCTTGACTGGCTCCGCCAAAACGGGCTGGGGGAGAGGATCCGGCGCATGGCAGCAGATGGTGTCCCGATCCTTGGGATCTGCGGCGGGTATCAGATGCTGGGCACCCGGATCACAGATGCCGATGGGGTGGAGGGCACAGGGTCCATGACAGGACTCGGGCTGTTGCCCGTGGCGACTGAATTCACGGCATCAAAGCATCGGACTCGGGTCTGCGGACAGTTTCAGACCGTCGGCGGCATCTTCAGCGACCTGACCGGCCGCCCCGTCACCGGCTATGAGATCCATATGGGCCGTTGTGACCTCGCCCCCGAAGCGATGCCTCTGATCCGCCTGGAGGAAGGCATCACCGATGGCTGCCAGCGGGGCAATGTCTACGGCACCTATCTGCATGGCTTCTTCGACGCAGCCCCCTGCCGGGAAGCCATTCTGAATGCATTGTCCCTCAGGCGGGGCATATCCGCGGAGGCGGTCAGCTTCGACTGGCACGCCTACAAGGAGCGTCAGTACGATCTCCTGGCCGATGCCATCCGGGAACATCTGGATATGGCGCTCATATATCGGATCCTGGAGGAAGGGATCTGAATCCCGCCGGTGTCCGCAGACCCTTCCACCTGCCCCGGACTCACTTTCACTTCAACGAAAACGATCAAACCCAACTGGAGGTTCAAGAATCATGGCTACTGATGACAAACGACCCAACTATTCGTTTTTCTCCAACACCGCCTGTGAATATTTCCCCTGTCACAGGACCGATTATCCCGACGACTTCAACTGCCTGTTCTGCTTTTGTCCGCTCTATGCCCTGGGGCCTGACTGCGGAGGCAATATGCAGTACACGGAGAACGGGATCAAGGACTGCTCGAACTGCATGATCCCTCACAGCCCCGGCGGCTATGATTATATCCTGTCAAAATTCGATCAGCTGGCAGAACTGGCCAGAAAAAAGGAACAGCCTCCAGAGGAGACCCAATCAGGGGAGGATCGGGCTTGACCCTCCGGCTGAGTGGGCAGCAGATCCCGTGACGGGCAGAGCGGATCTTCTGATCAACAGAGCAGATCCTCTCACCAACAACGCGGATTCCAGGCCTATCGCCCGAATCCCGGGAACCAAATAAAAGAGCAAATACAAACCGGACGGCCCGCTTGATCAGCAGGCCGTCCGGTTTGTTCGGGTTACTTGGGAAACTGGTTAAAAACTACAACTAAAAACTAAAAACCAAAAACTAAAAAACTTAAAAATATTGGATTCAGGGATCGACGAGGGAATCAGATTCGATCATTCATGGGCGTATAGGTGGTGAGATCCATGGCCGAGCGGTAGGCGGGACGGATGATCCGTTTGCCGTTGATGAGTTCCTCGATGCGGTGGGCGCACCATCCGGCGATGCGGGCGATGGAGAAGAGCGGGGTAAACAGGTCGGGCGGGATGTCCAGCATGGCGTAGACGAGGCCGGAGTACAGGTCGACGTTGGCGCTCATGGGGATGGTGCGGCCTGTTCGCTCGCTGACCAGCGGAATGCCCAGGCGCTCCACACTCTCAATGAGATCCAGTTCTTTGACAAAGCCTTTCTCTTCGGCCATGGTCCGGGCGTATTTTTTGATGGCCATGGCCCGGGGATCACTCATGGTGTATACGGCGTGGCCCAGTCCGTAGATCTTTCCGGATCCGTCGCCGGCCACACCGGCCAGGAGTTTGGTCAGATAGCTTTTCAGTTCCTCATCATCGTAGGGATCCTTCACGTTTTGCGTGATGTAGGTCATCATCTGCTGGACTCTGGCGTTGGCGCCGCCGTGGAGGGGGCCCTTGAGGGAACCCACGGCCGCCGCGATGGCGCTGTAGGTGTCGGTGCCGCTGGAGGTCACAGTGCGGCAGGCAAAGGCGGAGTTGTTACCGCCGCCGTGCTCGGCATGGAGGATCAGCATGAGGTCCAGGAGCTTGGCCTCTTCGTCGGTATAAACTTTATCCCGGCGGATCATGCGCAGAAAGTTTTCCGATACCGAGAGGTTTTCCCTGGGATGGTGGATATACAGGGAGTCATCATCAAACACATGGCGCTTGACGGCATAGGCATTGGCCACGATGGAGGGGAACCGGGCGATGAGTTCGATGGACTGGCGGATGACATTTTCCACTGAAGTGTCATCGGGTTTGTCATCGTAGGAGTACAGCGCCAGGATCGAACGCTCCAGCTTGTTCATGATGTCCCTGGAGGGTGCTTTCAGGATCATGTCCTCAAAAAAACGATCCGGCAGTTTGCGAGCACCGGCCAGGATGCTGTTGAACGTCTCAAACTGCTCAGCGTTGGGCAGCTTGCCGAAGAGAAGCAGGTAGGCCACTTCCTCAAAGCCGAAGGTGTCATTGCGCTTGTGGTTCTCGATGATCTCCATGACACTGATCCCGCGGTAGAATACTTCTCCGGGCATGGGCACCCGCTTTCCGTCCAGCATATAGTAGCCCTGGACACTGCCGACCCGGGTGACGCCGGCCAGCACGCCGGTGCCGTCAGCATTGCGCAGTCCCCGTTTGACTGCGTCCCCGACAAAGTTGCTGGGATGGATGACGTATTCAGGATAGATCTCACCGCAGAGCGAGTTGATCTTGGTATTTAATGTTGAGTTTTCCCCGTTCATGAGCCTGCACTTCCTTTGATTTTCCATTTTGTTGTTCAGACGATTTTTTTGAGTATAACTAAAAATGAGTTGATTTGCAAGTTTATGAGTTTGATAATTCAAATTCAACAGTCCAGCCGAACGGACTTTCGAGTTAATTGGCATTTTGTGAAAGAATGAATAAAATAAACTGCATATATTGCAATATTTCAGGCGGATTGGTATACTGACAAAAAGATTCAGGCGAAGAACAAGGACAACGGAGGTGCGCCGATGATCAAATTAACAGACCGTCTGACCATGATCCGCGAAGGCAAACCGGCCCCGGCCACGCTGTCCGGGGCCGGTTCGCAGGATGGCCGGAAGAAAACCATGGCATCGGAGATCCTTGCCGCTCATAACAGGTCCGGTGATCCGGGCCGCCTGGCCCTTCGCTTTGACAGCCTGATCTCCCATGACATCACCTATGTGGGTATCATCCAGACGGCCATGGCCAGCGGGCTGAAGGAATTTTTGATCCCCTATGTCCTGACCAACTGCCACAACAGCCTCTGCGCCGTGGGCGGCACCATCAATGAAGATGATCATGCCTTCGGCCTGTCAGCGGCCCGAAAGTTCGGCGGGATCTATGTCCCGGCCAACATGGCGGTGATCCATCAGTATGCCCGGGAGGAACTGGCCGGTGTCGGCCGGATGATCTTAGGCTCAGACAGCCACACCCGGTACGGCGCTTTGGGGGCCATGGGCATCGGCGAGGGCGGGCCGGAGCTGGTCAAGCAGCTGCTGGGCAGCACCTGGGAGGCAAAAGATCCTGAGGTGATCCTGGTGTGGCTCACCGGGACGCCCCGACGCGGGGTGGGTCCCCATGATGTGGCCATCGCGCTGTGCGGGGCCGTGTATAAAAACGGCTTTGCCAAAAACCGGATCCTGGAGTTTGCCGGACCCGGCGTTGCCAGCCTGCCGGCGGACTACCGCATGGGCATCGATGTCATGACGACGGAAATGGCGGCGCTGTCCTCCATCTGGCAGACGGATGAGATCATTGAAGCGTATTACCGGACCCACGGGAAACCGGAGAACTACCGGAGGATCAAACCGAAGGAAGGCGCGCTCTATGACGGCCTCATCGAGATCGATCTGTCAGAGGCGGAGCCCATGGCGGCGCTGGCTTTTCATCCTTCGGAGGCGGTGACGCTGCGTGAGCTTTTGGCAGCACCCGAAACGGCCCTGCAGCGCATCGAGGACGCCGCCCGCAGGCTCTACGGCGAAGCGGCGCAGCTGAACTTCACCGATAAGATCCAAAACGGCAGCATCATGGTGGATCAGGGCATCATCGCCGGCTGTGCCGGCGGTTTGTTTGACAATATCACGGAAGCCGCGGCCATCATCGACGGCGGCGGGACCGGCACGGGCAATTTCTCGCTGTCGGTGTATCCCGCCAGTCTGCCGGTGAATCTGGAGCTGGTCAAGTCGGGTGCGGTCCAGACCCTCATGGAAGCGGGTGTCATCATGAAACCGGCTTTCTGCGGTCCCTGTTTCGGCGCGGGGGATGTCCCGGCCAACAATGGACTGTCCATCCGCCACACCACCCGCAACTTCCCGAGCCGGGAAGGCGCCCGTCCCGGAGAAGGTCAATTCGCCGCCGTGCTGCTGATGGACAGCCGATCCATCGCCGCCACGGCACGGAATCATGGCATCCTGACGTCAGCGTTGGATATCGGATATGACCTGCCCGGATCCGGGGACCAGGGATATGATCCTTCTCCCTATGAGAAGCGGATCTACCGGGGCTTTGGCGATCCCAGGCCGGAGACGGTGCTGCAGTATGGACCCAACATCGCCCCCTGGCCGAAGATCCCGGCCCTGGGGGAGCATCTTCTGATCCGGCTGGCTGCGGTGATCCATGATCCCGTGACCACGACGGATGAGCTGATCCCCTCCGGCGAGGCCGCCAGCTACCGGTCCAATCCGATGAAGCTGGCCGCCTTCACGCTGAGCCGGCGGGAGCCGCAGTACGTTCCCCGGGCCCTGGCCATCCAGGCGATGGAACAGGACCGGCGCAGCGGGATCCTGGATCCGGACGTTTTATCCGTGGTCAAGCGGGCCGGCCTGAAGGAAGCGAACCTTGCAGATACTCACATCGCCTCGGCGATATTCTGCGAGAGCCCCGGGGACGGATCGGCCCGGGAACAGGCGGCCTCCTGTCAGCGCGTGCTGGGGGGAGCGGCCAATATCGCGCGGAGCTATGCCACCAGGCGTTATCGCTCCAACTGTGTCAATTGGGGCATGCTGCCTTTCCTCATCGATGAGGGAACGCCCTTTGACTATGAACCCCAGGACTGGCTGTTCATTCCGAACATCCGGCAGGCCGTGGCCGGCGGAGCCGATCATGTTCAGGCCACTATTATTACGAAATTCGGCACAGCGCCCCTGGCGCTGCATCTGCCGGACCTCACCGCGCAGGAGCGGAAACTGATTCTGGCCGGCAGCCTGATGAACTGGTATGCGGCGAACAACACCAACGAAGGAGAGTAACAATGCAGAAAATCAAAATGACAACCCCCCTGGTGGAAATGGACGGCGACGAAATGACCCGGGTCCTGTGGCAGATGGTCAAGGAAGAGCTCCTGGAGCCCTTCATCGAGCTCAGCACGGAATATTATGATCTGGGCCTGGAACACCGCGATGCCACGGATGATCACGTCACGGTGGAGGCGGCCCATGCCATCCGCCGGCTGGGGGTCGGGGTCAAGTGTGCCACCATCACGCCGAATCATCAGCGCATGAGTGAATACGATCTGAAACACATGTGGAAAAGCCCCAACGGCACCATCCGTGGGATCCTGGACGGAACGGTCTTCCGCACCCCCATCCTGTCCTCGAAAATCACGCCCTACATCCCGCACTGGACCCATCCCATCACCATCGCCCGTCACAGCTACGGGGACATTTACAAAGATACGGAATACCGGGTGAAGGGGCCGGGCAAGGCGGAGCTCGTCTTCACCGATGAGACCGGAGAAGTCTTCCGGGAAACGGTCTATGACTTTGAAGGACCCGGCGTCCTCCAGGGCTGTTTCAACAAGGACAGTTCCATCGAGCACTTTGCCCGGGCCTGTTTTGACTATGCGCTGACCCTGAAGCAGGATCTTTGGTTCTCGGCCAAGGATACCATCATGAAGCAGTATGACGGCGCGTTCAAGGAGATTTTTCAGCGGGTCTATGAAGCCGATTACGTGAAACGCTTTGAAAAAGCGGGCATCACCTACTTCTACACCCTCATCGATGATGCCGTGGCGCGGATCCTGCGCTCTGCCGGCGGCATGGTCTGGGCGCTGAAAAACTATGACGGAGACGTCATGAGCGACATGGTGTCCACGGCCTTCGGCTCCCTGGCCATGATGACTTCGGTCCTGGTCAGTGCCGACGGCTGCTATGAATTTGAAGCGGCCCACGGCACAGTGACCCAGCACTATTACCGTCATCTGAAAGGGGAGACCACCTCCACCAATTCCGTGGCAACGATCTTCGCCTGGTCCGGCGC
>CAYYVR010000091.1:0-10582 GCA_964475185.1 uncultured Clostridium sp.
CTTTGCCCCCATTGGTCCCTGGATCGTCACTTCTGATGAGATCCCCGATCCCAATGCCCTGAGCATGAAAACCTGGGTCAATGGCGAACTCCGGCAGGAATCCTCCACTGCTGACATGATTTTCAAAGTCGCTGAGCTCATCAGCGGGGTATCCAGATTCTTTACCCTGCGCCCCGGTGATATCTTCCTGACGGGCACTCCGGCAGGGGTGGTCTGCTGTGAGCCCGATGAACGGAAAGAAAGCCTCTGGCTCAGAGACGGAGACATCGTGGAAGTCGAGATCGAAAAACTCGGCAGGCTGACAAACTATGTGAAACAGGAAGCGGGCCATTAAAGGAGAAATCAGAACCAAAAGATGCCCAGGGAAGGAAAGGCAGGCATCTGTCCGGCAGCCGCTACTGGGATCATTCGGATGGATGGGATCATCCCGCCAATACTGATGATCAGAGTCTTTTGAGGATCCATCCGCCTGTTCACGGTGATCGATCCGCCTATTCATGGTGATCGATCTGTCTTTTCTGGGCAGATTCTTCTTTGGACCATACAAAATCGGATATGAATGGTTGAATCCAGACGCTGGCCTCCGTACGTTGAGTTCAGCGTATTTTTTTTATCAATCCGGATCAAAAAACACCGGATAGTTTCCGCATCGTTTCCGATGGACACTAAACTGGCCAAAGAAGAGCTGGCAGAGGAGCTGGCACAAGAGCTGGCACAAGAGCAGGCGGAAGAGCAGGCAGCAAAGGAGCGGGAGAACGCAGAGATGGAGGAAGAACATCCGATTCCCATCGGATCGTCCAATCATCTGGCTGCCGTGCGCACCGCCATGGCCCGGAGCCGGACGTTCATGGCTGCCGAGCGGACCTTCTCCGCCTGGATCCGGACCGGGTTTGCCATTGCCGGTGCCGGAGCCACCATCGGCACCGCATTGAAGAACTCCGACAGCCGCGAGCTGTCCTGGACCATCGGAGCGGCCCTCATCGTCGTGGGGATGCTTGCCTTCCTCTATGCCTGGCGAAGCTACAAAAATGTCTATGATTTTATCAGGCACCGCTATGAACTGATGGATGTGGATACTCAGTCTTTCCAGTTCAATCTGATCACCATCACCGTCATTACGATCATTTTGCTGGCCGCCTCACTCCTTGGTTTTTATCTGATGTTCTCCTGACCCTGGTCTGAACCGGGCATTGTGTTACCGGATCTTGGTTTTGCCCTTTGCGCCAAGTTGCTGAAACAGGATCCGATCCTTTAGATGGACCGGATCCTGATTTTGTCAGCAGGTGATGGAAACCTGCTTGGCGGGCGCGGACAGTTTTCGATCCCTGGTTTTATCAAAGTAATGGCGATAAATCATGCGTGAGCCTCAATATAGCGAAATAATCGGGGATGAGTTCAAAAAAAAGCAAATAAACAGAAGGAATCTTTCCAAAGAGTCATGGACGGGGACGGCGTTCGGATATATTATATAAAGAGTGAAAAAACTCATTCGTTTTGTACTGAAGATGAGACATCAAGGGGGAAATAACCATGATCATAGCAAAATTTGGCGGCAGTTCGCTGGCAGACAGCGCACAGTTCAAAAAAGTCCGGGAGATCG
This sequence comes from uncultured Clostridium sp., assembly GCA_964475185.1. Classification (GTDB taxonomy): domain Bacteria; phylum Bacillota; class Clostridia; order Clostridiales; family Clostridiaceae; genus JG1575. Next base: position 1,601 of record CAYYVR010000091.1, read on the forward strand.
TCGAGGCCAATGATGACCGACGGATCGTCGTGCCATCGGCGCCGGGCAAGCGCCATAAGAAAGACCATAAAATCACCGACCTTTTTTATATGTGCCATCAGCTGGGCTCCCATGGCCTGAATTTTGATGAGGTCTATGTCCTCATTGAAAATCGGTATCGGTCCATCAGCAGAGAGCTTGAACTGGCAGTGCCCATCGATGAGATCCTTTCAGACATCAAAGGCAAGATCCGGGATGGCGCATCCCGGGATTACTGTGCCAGCCGTGGGGAGTATATCAACGGGATCCTACTGGCCGCCTATCTGGGATTTGAATTCCTGGATGCGGCCGAGGTCATAGCCTTTGACGACAATGGACAGCTGGATGAGACCCTGACACGGTCAAACATTGGCCGAAGCCTGAAGGACGGCCCCAAAACTGTGGTGCCGGGATTTTACGGCGCTGCGCCGGATGGGTCGGTCAAGACCTTTACCCGGGGCGGATCCGATGTCACCGGAGCGATCCTGGCCGACGGTGTGGAAGCCTCACTCTATGAAAACTGGACCGATGTTTCCGGTTTTCTGATGGCGGACCCGAGAATTGTCGACGAGCCCAAACCCATCCGGGTCGTCACCTACAAAGAACTCCGGGAGCTTTCCTATATGGGGGCACCGGTTCTTCATGAAGAAGCCATTTTCCCGATCCGGCGCCTGGGGATCCCCATCCACATCAAAAATACCAACCGGCCCGAGGATGCCGGGACCCTCATCGTCAGCGATCAGTGGGAAGAAAAAAGCGAAGGCACTATCACGGGTCTGGCCGGGAAAAAAGATTTCACCGTGGTCACCTTGGAAAAAACCCTGATGAATGCGGAGCAGGGCTTCCTGCGCAAACTGATCTCCGTCTTTGAGACCAATGATATCAGTATCGAGCATGTGCCCACGGGCATCGACTCCATTTCTGTCATCGTTGCCGATCAGGAACTGGGCAGCAAACTGAAAAAAGTGAAGGAAGAGATCCAGATCTACTGTGAGCCCGATAACATCATCACCAGTTCCAACATGGCCATCATTGCCGTGGTGGGGCGCGGCATGATCCACACCAAAGGGGTGTCCGCCAGACTGTTCACGGCACTGGCCCAGGCCGGGATCAACATTCGGATGATCTCCCAGGGTTCCTCTGAGCTCAACATCATCATCGGGGTGGAGAACAGTGATTTTGAAAAATCCATCGATGCCATCTACCAGGCTTTTGCCTGATGGGCGTGACACGCAGCTTAACGAAACCTGAAGATGTCTTCCTGCCCAAAACCCAACAGGTGAAGACGCTGGCTGCAGCGCTGTGTAGTTCCGGGAGGACCGAAAAGATAACGGCGTCAGGTTCGGGTAGAATGGATCCGACGTTTCAAAGCAAAGAGCTGCAATACCTGAAAACAAGATAGAGATCAGATGTACATCCACCATCAAAAACGGCAAGTTGAGTTTCAACTTGCCGTTTTTGATGGTGCGAAATCATGAGATCACAAAAATGGGATCACCAGTGTCCGGTGCCGGGATTTCCTTTGTGATGCGGTCCGTCGTGGTCATGGTGTCAAACCCTGTGCTCAGAGAAAACATGTGCCAGGGAAGGATTTACGGATACGGTAACAGAATCGCCGGGGAGGAGGCTAAGTTCAGCGGGTGTGTTGACATCAAGGGCCGTTTCATCATTTGACAGGGTCAGATTCAGATGATTACCGGCAAAGTCCAAAGATCTGATGGTGAAGGGACCCGGACGGCGATCCAGGACCAGGGCTTCTGGCGGGAGCAATGCATGGGCAGGTCCGGCGCTGAGCTCCCCTGGCGCTGGAAACTTCAGTCCGCCTCCATAAAAGTGATCATCACGAATGGTTCCCGGGATCACCGTTCCTGAAATGATCTGCCTGGCAACTGCCAGACTGACTGGGCGGCGGTAGATTTCACGGGGCGTTCCCGTCTGCAGGATCTGGCCCGGAGCCATCACCGCCATGGCATCACTCATAGCCAGTGCTTCCTCCCGGTCATGGGTGACGAGGATCATCGTCGTACCCAGGGTTTGGTGAAGTTCTTTGACGACGGTCCTCATTTCTGAACGCAGGGGAGCATCCAGGCTTGAGAAGGGCTCATCCAGCAGCAGGGCACGTGGTTTTGCCACCAGCGCTCTGGCCAGGACTACCCGCTGCTGCTGACCGCCGCTGAGCTGATGGGGTTTTCTGTGTTCAAATCCATCCATACGGACCATGGCCAGCATATCTGCCGATGCCCGATGACGGGTCTTTTTATCGACACCCGCCATTTTCAGTGAGAACGCCACATTGTCCAGAACGGATAAGTGGGGGAAGAGCCGCAGATCCTGGAACACCATGATCATGCCCCGTTTTTCCGGAGGAAGATCAGTGAGGTTCGTTGTTTTCCAAATGATCTCGCCCTGATCCTGGGGAATCAGTCCGGCGATGGTTTTCAGGAGGGTGCTTTTTCCGCAGCCTGAGGGCCCCAGCAGAGTGAACAGGGAGCCGGCGGGAACCTCGAGACTGATGTTGTCCAGGGTCAGGCTGCCGTCCAGGGATACGCACAGATTTTTGATGAACAGACTCATGGAGTTCCTCCCAGTTGTTTTCCGACACTGCGTGCGACTCGACCTGCGAGGTGCTGCAGAATCAGAAAAACGCCCATGGTGCTGGTGATGAACAGGATGCTGTAAGCAGAAGAAATGGTCCGGTCACTTCCCTCGATGAGGGGCATGACCAGGATGGCAAGGGTCCTGACCTTGCCGCCGCCGAGGATCAGGGTCAGAAAGTAATGGGTGTAGGAAAAAAGGAAGGACAGGGCAAGGGATGAAATCAGTCCCGGAGCAATGGACGGAAGCGTGCCATATACAAAGGCGCTCCAGGGAGAGGCCCCCAGCACACGGGCCTGCTCTTCCAACCGTGTGCTGGCCAGTCGGGTGGTTTCCAGCATCGTTCGGAACGCAAAAGGCAGCGTGATGACGAGGTGACCCAGGATCACCGCCGCCGGCGTATGACTGATGCCCAGACGGATCAGAAGAACATGACTGCCCATCCCGAAGACAGCTGCCGGGACGATGACCGGCAGGAAAGCAGCAGATGATAAGAGATGTTTGCCTGGAAAATCATAGAGGCAGATCGCTCTGGCAGCCATGGCGGCGAGGAGGGTGGCCAGCACCCCCACCAGAAGACTAAGTCCGATGCTGGACAGGACCACCTGCCAGGCGTTGAAATACCCGCCAAACAGGCGTTCCCAACCGCGCAGGGTAAATACATCGGGTATCAGAAGGGGTTTGGGCCAGCGATTGGCAAAACTCCAGAGGGCCAGGAGGATCAAAGGCAATGCCACTGCTGCTGCAGCCAGCCACAGGATGACAGAAAGAATCAGAGACTGTTTTTGCTTCATGCGCCGCCCCCGCTTTGATGTCCCCGTATGCCTGACAGGCCGATCAGTCCGGCCAGAGCCAGTGCGATGATCAGCATGATGGTATTCAGCGCCATGGCGTAAGGCCGGTGGGTGAGATCGAACTGATTGTAATGATAAAAGATTTCAACGGGAAGCGCGCGCGGTTTGGTCATTCCCAGCAGGGCCGGGATCTCATAACTGCCGAAGGCAGAGACCAGGACAATCAGAAAAGTGCTGCGAATGACCGGGAAGCACAGCGGAAGTGTGATATTCCAGAACCGCCGCCACAGTCCTGCTCCCAGATTGGCCGCGGCCTCACCCAAAGTGTCCGTCACCGAAGACATGACGCTCTGGATCAGAAAACAGGCGAAGGGGGTACTGGCCCAGATGAAGGCCAAAATGATGCCGGCCTGACCGGGGCTGTGGAGCGCGTTCGCCATGGCTTTCGCCAGCGAAGGCATCCCCAGAGCGGTGAACAGGCGGGCCAGCCAGCCGCCGCCCGCAAGCAGGATGATCATCAGAAAGCCCGTCACGACCCATGGAATATACATGGGGATTCGTAAAATGGAATAAAGCAGACCATGCTCTTTTTTCAGTGTGACCAAAGCATAGCTGATCAGGACCGCCAGCAAAATGGTGATACTGGCTGAGACCAGTGCCACATAAAGACTGATCCTGATGCCGGACAGGACATTTGGATCGGACAGGGCGTACTTGAAATAGTCCAGGGTGAATTGATCCAGACCGAAGGCGGGAACATATCCGAAGCCCTGGAGGATCCCGTCTGCCAATCCAACCAGAAATATCAACAGCGTCATAACAAAGGGTGTGATCAGAATGACAAGGGTTCGTTTGCTGGTTCTCATAGGATCAGTGGGTCTTCCCGACCACTTCATCAAGCCAGATGCGAGTGACGATTTGTTCAATGGCGGAGGAGTATTCCGGAAGGCGTCTGGCCACCATCAGTTCATCCGGAACATTATTTGGGCCCCGATCGACTGCGTCAAACGCTTCTTTCTGGGAAGGTGAGATCCGGGACAGATCCGTGACAAAGGGTTCCTCGCCGACGTCCAGTTTGGCCAGCTGCATTTCCGGGCTGATCATTTCATTGATCGCCACCAGGGCGCCTGCGGGATTGGGCGCGTTGAAGGGAATGGAGTAGTAGCTGGTATTGCCCACCGTGCCTTTGTCGAATAAAAAAGCGCTCGTGGTATCTGTGTAGATCCCTTTATTGATTTTACCGCCTACGTCGTAGGGCCCATAGCTCATCATCAGGACCAGTTCGCCATTGATGAACATGTTATCGACTTCGGCCAGGTCTGCCGGAAAGGTTGATCCCTGTTTCCAAAGATAGGGATTTAGTGAGCGAAGATATGCCATGGCTGGTTCCACAGCAGCATGGACGGTTTCATAGTCTGCCGGCATCACCATGAATTGCTCATGGCCCAGGAGATCATAGATGATATTGCGGATGAAGGCAGATCCGGTAAAGTGCTCTGCTGAAGGATACGTCACCATGCCGGGATGGGCTTTGGCGAATTCGAGCAGTTCTTCAGCCCCGGTTGGCGGGTCGGGGGTCACGGCGGCATCATGGATCAGGATCAGCTGTGCACTGGAAAAAGGCGTTTCATAGCCCTCAACGGGGAACGTGAAATCGAAGTTCGTGTCATGAGCTGTTCCATCGATGGCAGCTTTGAAATTGGGCAGATATTCATTGTAGGGGCCGTAGAGCAGATCGTTTTCTTTCAGTGTCTTGAAATTTAAGCCGTTGATCCACATGGTGTCGTAGCTTCCGGATGTCACGCCGGTTTTTTTCTCCGCTGCCAACTGACCAGGGAATTCCAAACCCTGAACATATTCCAGCGTGATGTCATACTTGGATTTCAGGGTTTGCGCAAAAGGTCCCAGGATCCACTCATTCAACGCATCGTCCCCGCCGTAGCCCACATGGGTGACCGTGGAACCTCGGGCAGCCCTCACCACGGAATCCCAGTTGGAAGGATCGAAAGCGGAGTCAGAACGTTCAGGATTTGCTGCAGCTTCGCCGGAGGACCCTTTCTCGTCCGACGTTTGCATAGGGGACGGGGAGGAGTCTGCCGGATCAGAACCGGCTGCATCGGTGGCTGATCCGGAAACTGAACAGCCAGTCAGGGACAGGGTCATCATCAGGAACAGGGAAATGATTTTCTTCATGGAATACCTCTTAACTTAATTATTCGTTTAAAAAGACCGTTTACTTCATCAGCTTATGGGAATCCAGCAGCCGCTGGATAATGGTGATCCCGATCAGGAACGCATAGAGCCAGGTCAGAGGGACCAGCCACTCCTGCAGGAGCATCATGGCTGTGGAGGCCATGAACCCCTCTGTCCGTTCCATGAGACCAGCCTGGTAATAAAAACTTTTCCTGCCGGTTTTTTCAACCAGCATTCCGGTGGTCAGAAACACTGTCATCGTCAAAACTATGGCGGAAACCAGACCCATCATGGCCAGATGACTCTCCGGATGGTTCAGGGCCAGTGCCCAGAAGATGCCAAGTTCTACGACACGGTCACTGACGATGTCGAGCATGGCACCGAATGGATTGGACTTCCCGCTTTGCCTTGCCATGCTCCCGTCCACGGCATCGAGATAACCGGAAAGCCATAGCAGCGCTACAGCTGTCCAGGGTGAACCCAGAAACAGGACCAGAGCGGCACTCAGACCGATCACGAGGGCGGCGCCCGTCACCTGATTGGGATTCAGACCGCGATCAAGCAGCCACCGGGCGGACCGGTCAAGGATCGGGTCAATCTTCGAACGGGCACGTGTATCAAGCATGGTGATGCCTCCCATGTGCATTGCGCAGACGGTGCAGGACCCCTCGCCGGGCCGTCTGATCAAAAATGACTTCAAGCAGATGAAAGGACGGGTGACCGGCTCCCCGGAAGGATTCCACACAGGACTCACAATAGGTGACTATGGGCAGGTCCCGGGCAGCTGACAGGCGGTGATCCAGCATTCCTTTGGATTTTACCGGATCCGTCAGAAAGACCATATTGATCCGCCCGCAGCAGCGGGTCTGTTTTCGATTGTCATCAAATTCCACTGTCTCGATCCCCCTCAGCGCAAGGATCTCGCGGGCAGCCGTCTGAGAGGATTCATCGTGGCGGGATGCACAGGGATCATGAAGGACGGCAAGCTTTGGCAGCGAAGCGGACGTGCCCGGGCGGCGGGCTGTGTAACGGGCCAGGATCGGCCAGGCGGAATGGACACTGACATCTGATCTGGCGCCAAGGGTTTTCATGCAGTTTGGACATAGGGTATAGATCTTGTGGATCCCGGAATCACTAAAGTAACGGGTCAGTCGCCGCTCAAGAGCGGCTTTTTGCTGCTCCGTCCCTGCTGCCAGAGTCGGCTTGCCGCAGCACCAGCTGGAAAAGCCAAGGTCCGGGATTTCTTCCTTCAGGGCTTCATAGGTGCGCCGGATCAAAGACGGTTCCAATTTCATGGCGGAGCAGCCAGGCCAAAACACGCTTTCACCCTCAGTGGAGTTTGCGTACACCGGAGAGAAGGCAAGGGATTGGTTCAGGGTGTTGATCCATTGTCCCCGACTCATTATTCGGACACCTCCGATGGCTCAACTTGTCTTTTATTTTGACGTTCCCTGTAAACTTTGCGGAACAGCGCGATCAGAGCGGAGAGCGCGAAGAGCACCAGCAGACCGGTAACGAATAACCGGGTCCCGCCGGTGAGCATTCCACCGACGTAGGAATAGATCAGGGTGGCGGGGAGCTGTCCGATCCCGGTGGCCAGGAAAAAGGCCCAAAAGCCCATGCTCGTCAGTCCGGCGGCATAGCTGACCAGATCGAAGGAGATGAATGGAAGCAACCGGAGAATCAAAATGGCATTGCGTCCGTACCGTTCAAAAAACTCATCCACCTGATGCAGGCCCGTTCCATTGGTGAGCCGGATCACTGCATCGCGTCCCAGGAGTCTTGCCACGGCGAAACATACTGCGGCTCCCGCCATGGCGCTGGTCCATGAGAGGATCGCACCCTGCCACCATCCGAAGATCGCAGCATTGGCGAACGTCAGGAGGAAGGCTGGAATAGGAGCAGCCAGACTTTGCAGGATCATCAGCAGAAAGGAGACGCCCATGGCCCAGAAGCCGAAGGAGCGGATATACTCAGTCACCGCCTCGACGTCCATGGAGGAGAGGAGACTGAAAATGTGATTGATAGATGCCTGAAAGGTCGGAATCAGCAGGTAAGCTCCGGCTGTTAAAATCAACAGCGCCAACACGATGATTCGTCCGGGCCACTTATTCATTGAATTTTTGTGCGTTTCTTTTTTGCTTCCGGCATTTCCTTGCTCCGAAGTAATTTTTCGTTTATCAGATTGGTTCATGTTTATCTCCCCACCGGAAAATCTTTGATTTCCCGGGTTTTTTCTCATTGATTATCTTGCATTTTTGTAAGATCGTCTTTGGTCTTTGCTGACTCTTCAGCGGATCCTCACCAAAAACTTATTCAGCCCACGCCATCAGGTCCAGCCAACCCCTCATCGTGCGCAGGGGACAGATCGGGATGATCCCAATTCCCCATGAGACAGGCAGGTACTGCAGACCTGGATTTTTCGCCTTAATTATATGAAACTGGCGGACCCTGGCGACAGTTTTCTAACCATCTCGGGTCATGATCCCGAACACGACGGCTTCCCCATAAGAATACTTGAGAGGATGCGGACTTTTGGGCGACCATCACCGTATGAACCAGGATCAGGACACATCACTCAGGTTTCATAAAATTCAAAAACCTTTTTTTACTGACCATATTTTTAATGCTGTATGAGCGTTTATGGTTCAAAAGAAGAAGGAGTCACTGCCTCAGGAATGATTGGCAGCAACTCCGGACCGTGACATCTATGTGATCAATACCAGGAATCAGGCTTCGATCCGCTGACTGAATTACTTGGTTTCGATCAGATCAGGTTTGGTGGCGCTGAATTCCTTAAATCCGCCATCCAGGGTAACGACTTTCGTCATATCATATCCGATCTCTGCCAGTGCGTCAGTTGCTGCCTGTGCATATTTGTTCCCGGTATAGCAAACCAGTATGAGTGTATCGGACACGTCCTTCGTCACTTCCTTCATAGCAGCTACTCCAGCTGCCACATCTCCTTCGACGGCAGGGGTCAGATCGGCCGGAACGGCGGATTTGATGGTCGATTTTGAGAAGTCGGCTGCCTTCCTCAGGTCGATGAACTTGTAGCCTTCTTTTTCAATCAATCCGGCCGCTTCATCGGCTGAAATTTTTTTCATTTCAACCTTTGCGAGGGTAGAGGCAGTCGTCGTGTTGCCTGAGGGGGTGTTCGTATTAGCCGGCGTACAGGCAGCAAGGGAGGGGACCAGGAGCAGAATGGCAAGTAAAGCAGTAATTGTTTTTTTCATATTTTCCTCCAACAATTTAGTTTTATTTTAATCATTGTCAGTTTAACTGCCTTTAAATTTTCTGTCAATAGATTGAAGAGAATATTAATTTAAAAGGTTAATTAAAAGATGTTAGAATATTTAGAATTAAATTCTATAGTATGGTC
>CAYYVR010000092.1:0-10520 GCA_964475185.1 uncultured Clostridium sp.
GAGAAAATCATAATAATTCAAAATTTGCCGGATTTGTATTATTTTTATGCAATATTTGCATTCAAAGACAGCTGCACCTTACAAATAGGGGATTCAGGTGGAATTTGGATTTTACAATGTCCCTACTGGAACCCGTAGTTTTTTACAGATTATATCGAGTATAATATTGATAACCAGGTCAGCAATACAGAGGGAGTAATCACCTTCGCAGGGCATGGACAAAGGATTGTGCGATACAGAAAGAATCAGACGATGCCATTGTTGAAAGTCAGAGCCGGAAAGTTCGTTAAGTTCAGATATCGATTTCACAAAAATAATAAAATCTATTGATTGTCGACAATATGCGGTCTATAATGAGACCTGTCGGCAGCCAAATGGAAACAGGGGTGCAAATATGAACGAGGTAGCTCAGAAGTATCTGGGAAAACAACAGAATCTAAGTAACTTAGTTGTCGATTATATCAAAGAATCCATTCTTGCCGGCGTGTATAAGGAAGGCCAACATCTGCTGGAAACCGAGATTGCCAACACATTGGGAATCAGCCGCGCGCCAGTCCGGGAAGCCATCAAGGAACTGGAGAAAGAAGGGATCGTCCAAACGCTTCCGCGCAGGGGGACCTTCGTCACCCGGTTCACGATGGAAGATATCAAGGAAGTTTTTGATATCCGGATGCTCATGGAAAATAACATTTTTAAGATCCTAATTTACGAGGACCGGTTGAAAGAGAAGGATTTTCATCATCTGGAACAGCTGGTCAGGGAAATGGAACAGGTTGCAGGCTCCACCATGGAGCTGACGGAGAAATCGATTCGAATCAATATGAAGGATATGGAATTTCACCGGTTTCTGTGGAATAAGTCCGGGAGCAAACGGCGGGTCCGGATCCTGGAAGGTATTTTTTTTCAACTGAGAATGGCCATGCTATATGACACCAACGAGACCGGGGATCTGTCAAAGACTGCTACCGATCATTATAAGATCATTGAAGCATTGCGCAGCAAGGATATCGCGAAGTGTAAAAGCGCATTGGCCGAACACATCATCACGTACAAGGAAAATCCGTTTCTTGAATGAAACGGAAGAATGGACCAGAATGGACCAGAAATCGTTTTGCTTTATATTGTCGACAAAAGACAACATACAAGATATCAGAACATCACTCACACCGCGTTGCAGTGTACCAAGAGGAGGGAATTATGGAAAAAACTTTAAACTTTTCAGTGGCGGAATACAAAGCCCGCGTTGAAAAGACCAAACGGAGCATGGAATCGAAGGGGATCGAAGTGCTCATCGTCACGGATCCGGCCAACATGAACTATCTCACGGGATTTGATGGATGGTCATTCTATGTCCATCAGTGTGTCCTGGTATTCAATGACCTGGAGGAACCGGTCTGGATCGGACGAGGCCAGGACGGGAATGCCGCAAGACTGACGTCTTACCTCAGCGATGAGAACATTTTCCCCTACACCGATGACTATGTTCATTCGCTGGTGAAACATCCCATGGATTTTGTTTCTGACATCCTGAAAAGCAAAGGATATGAGAACAAGGTCATCGGAACCGAAATGGATTCCTATTATTTCACAGCCAAGTGCCAGGAGAGTCTGGTCCAAAATCTTCCCAACGCAAGGTTTGTAGATGCCACAAACCTGGTCAACTGGATCAAGCTGATCAAATCCGACCGGGAGATCGAGTACATCAAGAAAGCTGCCATTATCGTGGAACGGACCATGCAGGTGGCCTACGACGCCATCAACGTCGGTGTGCGCCAGAATGAAGCCGCCGCCAAAGTGTATCACGCTCAGATCTACGGAACTGAGGAATTCGGCGGAGATTATGCGTCCATCGTCCCGCTGATGCCCAGCGGCGTACGGACATCCACGCCTCATCTGAGCTGGACCGACGAACCTTACCGCGACGGAGATACCGTGCTTGTCGAGATCGCCGGAAACTACAAGAGATATCACTGCCCCCTCTCACGGACCATCGTCCTGGGCCAGGCGCCTCAGAAAGTCGTTGACCTGTCATCGGTGGTGGTGGAAGGGATCGCAGCAACGCTGGAGATCATCAAGCCGGGGATCACCTGCGAAGATATTGAACGGACCTGGGCCAAGAGCATTGCCAAAAGCGGATTCATCAAAGATTCCCGGGTTGGTTACTCCTTCGGGCTGAACTACCCGCCGGACTGGGGCGAGCACACCGTCAGCCTGCGCCCGGGAGACAAGACCATCCTCGAGCCCAACATGACGCTCCACTTCATGCCCGGGATCTGGCTGGATGACTGCGGAGTCGATATCAGTGAACCGATCCGGATCACTGAAACCGGTGTCGAGCTTCTGACGCACTACCCGAGAAAACTGTTAACGAAATAAACTGTACTGTTCATGGGGAGGGCGGAACCAAACCTCCCCTGAAACTAAAAAAGAGGGAATGCAATGAAATTAATCAATAAGATCATTACGATCATCGAGGAGTATGTGTTGGCCTATTCGGTCATCTTCATGGCGCTGCTTCTGATTGCCAACATTATCATGCGAAAACTGTTCAACCAGAGTATGACCTTCTCGGAAGAAGTCGGTCAGTCACTGCTGATCATCGTTTCATTTTTCGGGTTAGCCTATACGGCCAAGAAGGGACGGCACATCACGATGTCCATTCTTTTCGATGCGGTGAACAACAAGAAGAAAAAGATCATGATGTTTCTCATCTCCCTGGTATCCAGCATCATCATGTTCTACCTGGCATATCTGGCCTTTGACTACGTCCTGTCCACCATCAACCTGGGACGTGTGACACCGGCCCTGCGGATCCCGATTTGGATGATCTATACCTTTGTTCCGCTGGGTATGCTGCTGACGGCCATTGAATATCTGTTTACGTTCATCCTTAACATCAAGAGCAAGGAATTCCTCTACCTTACATCAGAGATCAGGATCCCCATGGATGCCGATGTAAAGGTGGATCTGAACACACTGATCGAACTGGCGGAAAAAGAAGAGATCAAAGGAGGGAAGAAATAATGCTCTGGTTATTAATGGGAATTCTGGTGGTCATGTTCGTACTGAACTTTCCAATGTACGTTGCAATGATCATCGCTCCCCTGGCTGTTATTTTGAATTACTTCCCCAATCTCAACCCGCTTCTGGCCACCCAGCAGCTCATCGCCGGTGTGTCGCCGATGGTGCTTCTGTCCGTACCGATGTTCATCTTTGCGGCGGACATCATGAGTGTGGGCCAGACCTCAAATCGTCTGCTGGACTTCGTGGATACCTTTGTGGGACACATCCACGGCGGTATGGCGATCACCACCGCAGCCACCTGCACTTTGTTCGGTGCCATTTCCGGATCGACGCAGGCCACTGTTGTTGCCATCGGAAAACCCATGCGCAAGCGGCTGATCCAGTCCGGGTATGAAGATTCAGATACCCTGGCCCTGATCATCAGTTCGGCCATTATCGCTCTTTTGATCCCGCCCAGCATCTCCATGATCATGTACTGTGTCGTGACTGGCGCTTCCGTCGGTGATCTCTTCATCGCCGGTGTCATCCCCGGCCTCATGATCCTCATGTTTTTCTCAGTTTACAACTATTTCAATGCCCGGAAAAAGAAGGTCCCCAGAAGGGAACGCGTCACAATCAAGGGCAGTATCGAAGCTTTCCGCAGAGCCCTGGCTCCCCTGGGATTCCCCGCTGTCATCTTCATCGGGATCTACTCCGGGATCTTCAGCCCCACGGAAGCTGCCGCCGTATCCGTCCTGTATGCATCCATCCTTGAACTGTTCCTGTTCAAGTCCATCAGGTTCCGGGATTTCAAGGCCATCGCCCTTTCCACCGCAGTAGTGACCACCGCCGTGTTTGTACTGGTCGGAGCCGGAAGTCTTCTGTCCTGGGCGATTTCCTACGCGCGGATCCCTCAGATGATCACCAGCTCCGTACTGGGAGTTGATCCATCGGCGATGAAAGTCCTGATCATTGTCACCATCTTCTTCTTCATTGCCGGAATGTTTGTTGACTCCATCGTTGCCATCGTCATTCTCACGCCGATCTTCTATCCGGTGGCCATGGCGGCTGGGATCCACCCCATCCATCTTGGGATCATCGTCACACTGCAGGCTGCCATCGCTTCCATCAGTCCCCCCTTCGGGTGCAATATCTTTACAGCCTGTGCCATTTTCGACCGCCCGTTCCTGACAGTCGTCCGGCGGCTGCCGGCGTATCTGCTGATGCTTCTGATCATTTCAGTTCTGATCATTGCCTTCCCGCAGATCTCACTGCTGCTGGTCTCGTAGGAAAGGGGACGCGATATGGATCACATCAAACAGCAAGTCCAATCTCTGGAACCGGAACTCATTGCGCTGCGCCGGGATTTCCATCAACACCCGGAACTGGGGTTCGCCGAATTCCGAACATCGGGCATCGTTGAGAACTATCTCAGAGACCTGGGACTGGAAGTCACCAAAGTTGCCGGAACTGGAGTGGTTGCCCTCCTGAAGGGCAGCCATCCGGGGAAAACCGTCATGCTGCGGGCTGATCTGGATGCCATTCCGCAGACCGAACAGGTCGATGTGGCATTCAAATCCTGTAACCCCGAGGTCATGCACGGATGCGGCCATGATGGTCACACCGCCATGCTTCTGGTTGCAGCCAGGATCCTGACCGGGTATAAGGACCAGATCCATGGCAATGTCAAATTCGTGTTTCAGCCCAACGAGGAGGAAGCCGGAGCCCTGGACATGATCCACGAGGGGGTCCTTGAGGATCCCAAAGTGGATGCAGCCTTCGGAATCCATCTGTGGACGCCCATTCCCAGCGGCCGGGTCGGCCTGGCGGAAGGGCCGGTCATGGGCGCACTGGAAGAATTTGAACTGGTGATCAAGGGGAAGGCCGGCCATACCGGATCCCCCCATACAGCCATCGACCCGATCATCGCCGCAACCACCATCGTTCAGAATATCCAGACCCTGCAGACCAGGGAGACGGATCCGCTCTCGCCCATTGCCATCATGGTTGGGAAATTCCATGGCGGCAGCGGACGCAATATCATTGCCGAATCTGTGGAGATCGGAGGAACCATTCGTTTCCTGTTCAAGGATGAAGAACGGGAGAAGAAAGAACTTCTTGCCAAGTTCCAGCGCATGATCAGGGGACTCTGCGAAGCCATGAATGTGGAATATGAACTTCGCTTCATTCCCAGCAATCCCGCGCTGCAGAATGCCGCCAGTCTGGTGGGCTTCATCCGTCAGGCTGCCATCGAAACCTACGGAAGAGACGATATCTTTGATGAACACCGCAACATGGCAGGGGAAGACTTTGCCGAATTCTCTCAGCGGGTGCCCAGCCTGTTCTACTTCATCGGCAATGGCAACGAAGCCAAGGGAACCACATATCCCCATCACCATCCGCTGTTCCAGCTGGATGAGGACACGTTGAAATACGGAGTGGAGATGCATGTGAGAAGTGCATTGGAATATCTGGCCAAATAAGACCGAACCAGTCAGAGGGTTCAGACAATAAGGTTCTGGTCAGAAGGATCAGATCAAGCAAACAGAAATAATACAAAAATTTGGAGGATCATATGAAAAAATCAATTATCGGATTATTGACAGCGGTCATGATGACAACTGTACTGGCAGGATGCAGCGGCGGAGGTTCAGACACCACAGCCGGAGGAACCCAGCCAGCGGGAGGAACCACTTATAACTGGCGTTTTGCCCATGAAGAAAACAATGGCAGCATTCAGGATGTCTATGTCAAACAGTTCGTTGAAAAACTGAAGGAAAAATCCGACGGCAAGATCAATGTCGATATTTATCCGGTCGGACAGATCGGGGATGCCACCCAGCAGGCGGAACTGCTCCAGAACGGCGGACTTGAATTCGCTATCATCTCCCCCGGTAACACAGGGACTCTGGTTCCGGAAAACCAGATTTTCTCGCTCCACTTCCTCCTTTCGGAAGATATGGACAAGAACATGGAGCTGTTCAAGACATCCAAAGCCCTGAACGAAAAACTTACCGGCAAATACCTCGAGCGTAACATCAAGGTTCTTTCATACTGGACGGAAGGCACCATGGAATGGACCACGTCCAAGCCGGTCAATACACCGGAAGGCTTCAGTGGACTCAAAATGAGAACCATGCCATCGCCCATGATCGTTGCCAGCTACGAAGCCTATGGCGCCAACCCGACACCCATGCCGTACATGGAAGTTTACAGCGGACTTCAGCTGAAGATGATCGAAGGTCAGGAAAACCCGATCTCAGCCATCGAGGAAATGAAATTCTATGAAGTTCAGGATTATCTGACCCTGGCATCTGCCAGCCACTATGTCACCACCACCGCCGTCAATCCGGCTTTCTTTGACGGACTGCCCGCTGATATTCAGCAGATCATCCTTGATACCGTCGAGGAAATGCGTTCTGAATCTCTGAAGATCCAGGATGAACTCAATGGAGGCGCACTGGCTAAAATCGAAGAAGCCAGCGACATCCAGGTCGTCAAGCTGACCGCCGAGGAGCGGGAGATGTTCAAAGCTGCCTCCCAGCCGGCCTATGACAAATACCTTGAAATCGGTGGAGCCGGTGCAGAAGAGATCCTGACGCTCCTGCAGCAGGAAGTCGCCGAATTGGAAGGAAAATAATCCATCGATCAGAATCAGGGGATGAAAATCCCCTATTCATCTTTATGAACCAAGGGAGGAATACGATTTGAATCATCAGAAATTTCCGGATGGAAACATCCTGAATGTTGATCTGACACGGGGCATCATTTCCAGGGAGGTTCTTCCCGGAGACATCTATCGGCTGTATCCGGGCGGATCGGCTCTGGGACTGTATCTGGCCCTTTCGGACATGAAACCCGGCATTGATCCATACAGTCCGGACAATAATCTGGTCTTTTCGGTGTCAGCACTGACGGGACTGCCCATCAGCGGCATCAGCCGAATGAATGTCACCGCCAAAAGTCCCCTGACCGGAGGGATGGGGGACAGCCAGGCCGGCGGATATATCCCGGCTCATCTGAAAGCCAATGGATTGGATGCGGTTAAAATCACCGGAAAATCAGATCAGCCGGTTTACCTTTTTATCAACGGAGATCAGGCTGAGCTGCGTGATGCCTCCATGCTGTGGGGCAAAGTGACGGGGGAGGCGGAGGAATTGATCCGTCAGGATCTGGGCCGCAAGGACATTGAGATCGCTCAGATCGGACCGGGCGGCGAGAACCTCGTCCGGTATGCCTGCATCATCAATATGTGCAGCCGTGCCAACGGCAGAAACGGAATGGGTGCAGTCATGGGGTCCAAGAATCTGAAAGCCCTGGTCGTCGCCAAAGGCCGGCCGCAAAAGCCCTTCGATCGGGACCGCTTCATGGAACTGTCCAAAAGCGTGGTATCACGTCTGGAAGAAAACGGCACCGTGGCGGGACTGGGAAAATACGGAACGGATGGCGATCTGGAGGGCTTCAGCGAAGAAGGCTTCCTGCCCACCAACAACTGGACCACGGGTTATTTCCCGGAAGGGGCCAACGCCATCACCGGAGAGACAATGTACGATACCATCCTGAAAAGCCGCGACACGTGTTTTTCCTGTTCTGTCCGCTGCAAGCGGGTAGTGGAGGTCCCCGGCATGGTGGATCCGCTCTATGGCGGACCGGAATACGAAACCACCGCCACGTTCGGATCCTACTGCGGGATCACCAGTCTGGCCCATGTATCCCTGGCTAACCAGCTGTGCAATATGTATGGTCTGGATACCATTTCCTGCGGCGCAACCATTGCTTTCGCCATGGAAGCATTTGAAAAGGGCCTCATCGATGAATCCGTCACCGACGGGATCCGGCTGAACTTCGGCAACGCGGAAGCCCTGGAGGTTCTGATCAAAAAGATTGCAGCCCGGGACGGTTTCGGTGCATTGCTGGCTGAAGGCAGCTACCGCTATGCCGAGACGCTGGGACCTGATGCCGTGGATCTCACTGTCACGGTGAAGAAACAGGAACTGCCGGCACACATGCCGCAGTATAAACCCGCCGTTGGGCTGATTTATGCCATGAATCCATTTGGTGCGGACCATCAGTCCAGCGAACATGACCCCTTCCTGGTCATGCCCGACGACAGCCGCGAGCGGATCCGTCTGGCCAAACTGGGGATCCAGAAGGGCTACGATGACAACTTCACCATGGACGATGATAAGGTCCGGTTTGCATGGGATACCCAAAAGTACTTTTCGGTGCTGGATTCCCTGTGCCTGTGCCAGTTTGTCTGGGGACCCTCCTGGGAACTGTACGGACCTGATGATCTGGTGGAACTCTGTAAAGCCGGTATTGGCTGGGACACATCCCTGTATGAATTGATGCAGGCCGGCGAACGGCGCATCAACATGATGCGGATGTTCAACGCCAGAGAGGGCTTCACCAAAGAGGATGACATCCTGCCGTCCAAAATCTTCAAACCTCTGAAGGGCGGGCCCACCGATGGGGTCGTACTCGATCAGGCCTCTCACGATCAGGCCAAAGCGCTCTACTATGAGCTGGCGGGCTGGGATAATGAAAAGGGTGCTCCCTCAGAAGCAACATTAAGAAAACTGTCGCTGCAGTGGATGCTTTAGAAGAACCATGAAAGTGATCGTCAATCACAAGGAACTTGAAATCAAACAGGATACCACTGTAAAGGAACTGCTGGAACTGCTGAGATTCAGAAATGCTGTCGTCTTCATCAATGATCAGAAACTGAGACTGGATGAATACGATGGTCCTCTGAAGGAAAATGATCTCATCAAAATCATTAGGATTCTCGGCGGCGGATAAACGAAGGAGTAATAATATGCTGAAAAACACCAGGGAGATCGATAATCTCCTGAAAAAACATGATTCATACCGGAGTGGATGTCTCAATCTGATCGCATCAGAAAACTTTGCCAGTGAAAAAGTAAGAAGTTACCTGACCGGCGACTTCGGCAACCGCTATGGCTGCTACGCCACCCTGGACCCATCCCAGCGGGATTATACCGGCAATAAGTTCATCCATGAATTTGAAATGGAGACGCAGGAACTGGTCAAAGATATCTTCAAGGCTAAATATGCGGACCTTCGGCCCATCGGCGGTCACATGGCGGGAATGTCCGTGGTGCTGGCTATGCTCGAGCCCGGTGATCTGGTCATTGAGGTCAGCCTGGCCAACTGGGGCCACGGTCTGGTCGGACCCATGTGTCAGGTCCGTCAGTTTGACGAGACCATCAATGTGGAATACATGGCGTTTGATGAAGACCGGGCTGTTGATACGGAAAAACTCATCGCACAGTGCCGCGAACTTAAACCCAAACTCGTGATTCTGGGCGGGTCCGGCACGCTGTTTTTCGAGCCGGTCAAGGAACTGCGGCCCGTAGCGGATGAACTGGGCTTCCGAATCGCCTATGACGCTTCTCATGTCACTGGCCTCATCGCTTCGGGGATGTTCCCCAATCCTCTGGAAGAGGGCGCACACATCATGTTCGGTAGCACTCACAAATCCTTCCCCGGACCGCAGGGCGGATTTGTGGTCTCCAATGACAAAGACCTGATCATGAAAGTCGGAAACACCCTTTCGCCCTCACTGGTCACCAGTCATCACCTGAACCGTCTCCCGGCTCTGGCCGCTTCCATTCTGGAAATGAAGGAATTCGGTGCCGAGTACGGCCAGCAGGTCGTCAACAACTCCAAGGCTCTGGCCCGCGCCCTGTCAAAACGGGGATTCAAGGTCTTCGGCAAGAATCGGGACTTCACGGAAAGCCACCTTCTGCTGGCGGATATCGGTGAATACGTCGATTTCGCTCCGGCCAAATACCTCGAACAGGCCAATATCCTCTGCTCCGATGATTTTTCAGGCGGAAGCCCGGAAGTCCGGATCGGAACGCCGGAAGCCACCCGTCGCGGCATGAAGGAAGAACATATGGATGACATCGCCGAGTTCTTCAAACGGCTCATCATCGACCGCGAAGACATTGAAACGGTTCGAAAAGACGTGGAAGCCTATGCCAGGCAGTTCAATGGACTGGATTTTGCATACTAAACGATTCACCGAAAGCCCCGCAACCGCGGGGCTTTCGTCACATCCATCCGGTGTTCAGCTGGTGTTACGAAGGCTTTCCGCCCGGATGCCCCCTGACATGCCCCGCCTGACCCAAATCCGCCTGAGGCGAACCCTCTGATACGAGATGCATGATATGGAACCGATCAAAGACCCGCTTGACAGTAAGACCTCAGAAAATGAAGGGATCATTCAAAATATCATTTCGGATCATTCAATCATCATGTCCTTCATGTCCTTCATGTCCTTCACGAATCTTGATTTCATTTTCAGTAAGTGAGTACAAGGCGGGGCAATGTTGTGTATAATGAATAAATAAACTACAAATACAGATGCACACCCAGTGTAAACAAAAAAACAATCTGAATCGGCGATCTGAATACGCGATCAAAAAACCGATCCGAGGATCGTTCAAGCCGGCAATTTCAAGGGCTCTGCCTGACGGTTCATGAAGTCA
>CAYYVR010000093.1:0-10483 GCA_964475185.1 uncultured Clostridium sp.
ATCTGAATTTTTAATCAAATCCATCTCGTATTGTGGCGCTTCTTTCGCTACAATTGAATGGAGATTGAACATCGTGTCAGAAACAGACCGAAACACAGAACCAGCACAGGAAAAATAAACAGAATCAGACTCAGCTGCAGCAAGCGGCTTCAAATCAACAGCGCCTGCACCGGTCCGGGTCGAAGGACCTCAGATCCGGTGTCAGGGGATCAAAGGAGCATCAAGCATGGAATTAAAAACTCGGATCAGGGAGATCGCCCTGGATCTCACCCGGATCAGAAGTGTGGTGGAGACCCCCGGTGAAGTGGCCGTTGCGGACCGGATCTATGAGATCCTGGCAGACTTCCCCTATTTCAGGGACCATCCCGAATATCTCACCAAGGCGCCAGTCCCGGATGACACACTGGGCCGCTACGCGGTTGTGGCGCTGTTTCGGGGGGAGGCTTCTGACTCGAAGGACACCGTTGTGACCCTGGGTCATTATGACACCGTCGGCACCTCCGACTACGGCAATCTGGAAGCGTATGCCTCCGATCCCGAAGAACTGACCCGGCGGCTGAACGATGCGGTCCTCTCCGACGAAGCCGCCCGGGATCTTGCCTCGGGCGATTATCTGTTCGGGCGCGGCCTCTTTGACATGAAAACCGGGGATGCCATCCTCATGGCCATCATGGAACAGCTCTCCCGGGATCCCGCCACCTTCAGCGGCAACCTCATCTTTACGGCCGTCTGCGACGAAGAAGCCAACTCCAAAGGCATGCTGGCGGCCATCCCGGAACTGATCCGGCTCAAACGGACCCATGGACTCCAGTATCTGGCACTGCTCGACACCGATTATATGACCGCAGAATATCCGGGCGATGAGAACAAATATGTCTACATCGGCACCGTGGGCAAGATCATGCCCAGTTTCTACGTCGTCGGCAAAGAGACCCATGTGGGGGAAGCCTTCAAGGGCCTGGACGCCAATCAGCTCGCATCCCGCATCGTGGACCTTGTGAACCTGAATCCGGCCTACTCCGATGTGGTGGAAGGCGAAGTCGCCATGCCGCCGGTGACCCTGAAACTGCGGGACCTGAAAACGGAGTATTCCGTCCAGACCGCCCAGACGGCCAACGTGTACTTCAATTATGCCACCCATTCCTCCAGCCCCAGTGAAGTACTGGAAAAAATGAAGGGGGCTGCCCTGGAGGCCTTCGCCGGTGTCCTCGACACGCTGAACAACCACTACCGGACCTACTGCGAGCTGACCGCATATCCGTTCCAGCCGATGCCCTTCCTGGCGAGGGTCATGACATACCGGGACCTGCTGGATGCCGTGATCCGGGAGCGTTCCGCCAAAGGCGAAGACTTCAGTGCGGCCCTTGAGGAGATCACCCGGACATTCCACAGCGACAGCAGCCTGGATGACCGCGAAAAATCCCTGAAGCTGGTGGAATTCGTTCATGATGCCTGGTCCGACCGGGACCCGGTGGTCATCGTCTACATCACCCCGCCCTACTATCCCCACATCTATGTGACGGATGAGGACGCCAGGGGAAAACGCCTCCTGGACACAGTGGGATCCGTTGTCAGCAAGACCAAAACGGACTATCCCCTGATCTTCAAAAAGTTTTTCCCTTTCATTTCCGACCTCTCCTACGGCGGAGCACCCAAAGACCCTGCCGTCATCGAAGACCTCAAAGGCAACATGCCGGGCTTCGGCATCACCTACGACCTCCCCCTGGAAGCCATGCAGGAGCTTGATCTGCCGGTTCTGGACATCGGTCCCTTCGGCAAGGATGCCCATAAGTTCACCGAACGGATCGAAACGAACTATTCCTTTGAAGTGGCCCCCGCCCTGGTCCTGGATACGATCCGCGGGCTGCTGTCAGAATAAATACCCGTAACGCCATTCTGCCGGGACCGGCAGCGATGGATCTCTGATTCTCCAATCAGGCAGCTTCGATCCTGCCGTCCGCGGACATCGAAAGGAACTACCATGTTAATCGACGTAAGCCTGCTGACCGGGCAGGGCCTCCCCATATATACAGATCCTGCCAGCTCCGGCGTCCGGCCGGTCCGCCCCACAGCCTCCGTAAAACGAAGGAAATCAAACACCGCCGCAGGGACACGGCGGACCGCACCGCGCAAAGGCAAGACCCGCCGAAAATCAAATGGCCCCCTGAAGCTCCTCGGCCTGCTGATCCTCCTGCTCCTGACGCTCTGCGCCGGCAGCCATCTTCTGGGCGATCCCGGGCGGGCCGCCGATGTCCGCCCTCCTGAAGAGGATCAGTTTGCCAGTCCTTACATTTATGTTCTCAATCGCACCGATGGCAAAACGGAGTACACCAAAAACCCCGGACAGAAAGCGTTCCCTGCCTCACTGGTCAAGATCATGACCACCCTGGTGGCCCTGGAGCACATTGAAGACCTTTCCGCCGCCGCGCCGGTGGATGTTGCCTCCTACCGGGCCATGGTGGCACGCAATGCCTCCATGGCCGGATTCTACGGCCGGGAGAACGTCACGTACCGCGATCTGCTCTACGGGACCATCCTGCGGTCCGGCGGAGAAGCCGCCAACTCCCTGGCAGTGAACATTTCCGGCAATATCGGCGACTTCGTGGCCCTGATGAATGAAAAAGCCCGTGCCCTCGGCATGGAGGACTCGCATTTCACCAGTCCCGAGGGCCTGCATGATCCGGATCAGTACACCACCGCGAAGGACATGGCCCTTCTGCTGGATCACGCCCTGGACAACGGTCACTTCCGAGCCATTTTCACCCGAAAAACCTTTCAAACCACCTCCACCCCCGATCATCCCAAGGGACTGACCCTCCGTTCCACGGTCCTCTCCCGGCTGAAACCGGAAGATATGCCCGATTTTTCCATCCTGGGCGGAAAATCCGGAACCACCGGGGAAGCCGGTCAGTGCTGGGCGACCCTGGGCGAGAAAAACGGACGGGAATACATCGTCATCGTCATGGGGGCACCGCTGCCTGACCTGGCCAAACCGGACCGGGCCCAGATCGAAGACACCCTGGCGCTGTTCCGTCAGATCGGAGAGTAGTGTTTCAGGATCTCACCGATCCGACGGAATCCCTCACTGACCATCACCCTGTCAAAGGGATCGCGCCAACTCATCTCTGGAGCATTTGGGACTGCCTGCCGGCCGCCCGAAAATCATCCCCTACTGCTTTCCGGCAGGCTGCTTCCACCGCTGAAGAATTGCTCCGTCTCTGGGAATCATTCCGTCCATGCAAAGGGACGCCGGATCATCCGGCGTCCCTTTGCAGTGGTATTTCATTTTGTGACGGTGATATCAATTTTCCGGCAGCGGCCACGCCCGACTTATTCCATGGCCAGGACCAGTTCTTCAAACCGGTCCCCGCGTTTTTCGAAATTACGGAACATGTCAAAGGACGCGCAGGCCGGTGAAAGGATGACCACATCGCCGGGCAGTGCCACTTTGGATGCCAGCCCGACGGCTTCTTCAAAGGTGTCGGCATCATAGAGGCGCTCCGCCGCTTCTCCGCCGGAAGCGATGAAGGCCTGCCGGATCTTTTCTCTGGCCGCGCCCAACAGGATGATGTTGCGGAAATACGCTCCGCCCTCAGCGGCCAGCTCGGAGTAATCCAGATTCTTGTCCACGCCGCCGAGAATGATGTTGATGCGGCCGCGGTCCTCCCGGAAGGACCGGATGGTTGCCAGAGTCCGTGTGGGCGACGATGCGATGGAGTCATTGTAATATCGGACCTCCCGCTTTTTCGCCACGAACTGCGCCCGGTGCCTGACCCCGGTGAAAGTCATGGCAAAGTGTCGGGCCGTGGCAGGATCCACCAGGCCTTCAGTGGCCAGGAGCGCCGCACAGAGGTTCTCCGCGTTGTGGACGCCCCTGAGTTTCATGTCGGCTAGGGCCACCACGGGCTCACCGCGCAGGCAGATCATGCCGTCGGCAAAGTGGGCATCGGCTGAAGTCGTGGAGGAGAACCCCTTGACGGTCCCCCTGGCCAAGCTGCGGAATTCCCTTGTGTAGTCATTGTCTTCATTGATGATCAGGATGCCGTGCTCATCCTGGAAACGGAAGATGTTGATTTTTGAATCCCGGTATTCCGCCATATCCTTGTGGACATCCAGGTGATTGGGTGAAAGATTGGTCACCACCGCCACTTCCGGTGAAACGTCCATGTCCATGAGCTGGAAATTGGAGAGCTCCAGCACGATGTATTCATCCGGACCAATGGATTCGATCTCATCAAAGAGCGGGAACCCGATGTTGCCGCCGATGCGGGCTTTGCGGCCCTGAGCCCGGAGCAGGCCGTGGATCATGGTGGTGGTGGTGGATTTGCCATCGGATCCCGTGATCCCGATCATTTTACCGGGGCAGTGACGCATGAATTCACGCATTTCCGAGGTGATGATGCTTCCTTTTGCCCGGGCCCTCTCCAGTGCTTCCACGTCCGGCCGCATGCCGGGGGTGCGGAAAATCACCGGATAGCCGGTGAGATCATCCAGGTATCCTTCCCCCAGAACGAATTCGACCTTTCCGGCAAAGGCGCGGACCTGATCATCCAGTTCCTCCAGCGGCCGTTTATCAAAGGCGGTGACGCGGGCCCCCAGTTTCAGGAGAAATCGGACCAGGGGGATATTGGAAACGCCCAGGCCGATGACAGCGACGCTCTGCCCTTTGATCTCGTCTTTGAACGCTTGAAAATCTCTGGCCATGATCAGAACTTCACGCGGGATGCGACCCAGTCATTGAGCTCGGCGATCTTCACCCGGACCTGTTCCATGGTGTCGCGGTCACGGATGGTGACGGCGTCGTCTTCCAGGGTGTCAAAATCCACTGTGACGCAGAAGGGCGTTCCGATCTCATCCTCCCGGCGATAGCGCTTGCCGATGGATCCGGCATCGTCGAAATCGGTCATGAAATCTTCTGCCAGCTGGGCGTAAACGGCCTCTGCCTTTTCATTGAGTTTCTTCGACAGGGGCAGGACTGCCACTTTGTAGGGGGCCAGATAGGGATGCAGATGAAGCACATTGCGGGTCTCGCCGCCTTCCAGCTCCTGTTCTTCCCAGGCATCCAGCAGAACGGAGAGGAAGATCCGGTTGGGAGAAACGGAGGGCTCGATGACGTAGGGCAGGTACTTTTCGTTGGTCACCGGATCCTGGTAGGTCAGATCCTCCCGGGAGTGGTTCATATGCTGGGTCAGATCGTAATCCGTGCGGTGGGCTACGCCCCATAGTTCACCCCAGCCGAAGGGATAGCGATATTCAAAGTCGGTGGTGGCTTTGGAATAGAAGGAGAGCTCTTCGGGGGCGTGATCCCGGGCCCGGAGATTTTCATCCTTCAGGCCCAGCTCCAGAAGGAAGGTTTTGACGAAATTCCGCCAGTAATCGAACCATTCCATGTCAGTGCCCGGTTTGCAGAAGAATTCCAATTCCATCTGCTCAAATTCACGGGTCCTGAATATGAAGTTCCCCGGTGTGATCTCATTGCGGAATGATTTTCCGATCTGTGCGATCCCAAAGGGAACTTTTTTACGGCTGGTGCGCGCAACGTTTTTAAAATCCACAAAGATCCCCTGGGCTGTTTCCGGGCGCAGATAGACCGGCTCGGAAGATTCATCGGTGACGCCGATGAAAGTCTTGAACATCAGGTTGAATTTTCGGATATCGGTGAAATCCCCGGATCCGCATTTGGGACAGGTGATGCGGTTATCCATGATATAGGTCTTCATTTCCTCTTCGGGCATGCCGTCGGCTGACGCGTACTCCACTCCTTTCTTCGTCATATCCTCTTCGATGAGTTTATCGGCCCGATACCTGGACTTGCACTGCTTGCAGTCCATCAGGGGATCGGAGAATCCGCCCACGTGCCCTGAAGCCACCCAGACTTCGGAATTCAGGATGATGCTGGAATCCAGGCCCACATTGTAGGGGCTTTGCTGAACAAAGCGTTTCCACCAGGCTTTCTTGATATTTTCCTTCAGCTCCACACCCAGCGGGCCGTAGTCCCAGGAATTGGCGAGTCCGCCGTAGATTTCAGACCCCGGAAATACAAAACCGCGGCCCTTTGAGAGAGCCAGTATTTTATCCATCGTCACTTGATTCTGTTCTGCCATTTTATGTTCCTCCTCGTTTTATCCGGCCAGCGGCCGAAGGGTTTCTTTTGCTTTTTTCATTCCCCGGGATCGTCTGAATCCAGGAGCCTGCCAGTGCGGTGATGAGCTTTGAATCGATCATCGTCCAATCAGTAAAAAAATGGGCAATCACACATGAAGGGACGTGAATCACGCGGTTCCACCCTTCTTGGCAATTGCCCATCTCTCATATTCAGGTTCAGAAGCTCCCTTCCTTCAGGATCCCATGACAGTTCGCAGCTGGTCTGTCTCTCTTGGATGGTCCCGCCGAAGTACTTTTCTTCGTCATCACCTGTATTTTCTTTGGCTCCGCGAAGAGGGCTCGAACCTCCAACCTATCGGTTAACAGCCGAGTGCTCCACCATTGAGCTATCGCGGAATATTGTTTCACATACAATTATAACAATTTTTGACTGAAAATCAATGACCAAGGGTATAATAAAGAGGGGCTGGTATAAAAAAATACCGAAAATTTCCGGATCTTCTCATCAGCGATGTGAAGATGCGGAAGATGCCTTCCCTCTGAGGGCCGGTTCGCGCCCCTCACTGAGCGATCCCCAGCGCTGTTTTGGCGCGGCCGGGTCTTCCGGCGGCGGATCCGCATCTTTAAAGCCCCATCAAACCATGAATATGAGAGGAACAGATTATGAGCGGAATACTGACTCTGGACATCGGCAACAGCGACATCGTGTCGGTCCTTTATGCACAAGACGGAACCCGCCTGGGGGACGATCGCCAGGCGACTATCAAGGAAGAAAATTTTAAAAAGTACCGCAGTTTTTTTCAGAAGATCATCCAGCAACTCAGGGTCGTGACCCCCGAAGCCGTCATTCTTTCCTGCGTCGTTCCCTACGTCCGGGAGACCGTATTTCGAGTCATGGAGGAGACCTGGCCTGAGACCCGGCTCATCAATGTGGCCCCGGGGATCCTCCCGGAGATGAAGGTCCTTCTGGAGGAGCCCCGGGAGCTGGGAGCCGACATCATTGCCACCAACGCCGGCGCATACCATAAATACAAGGACTGGACCATTGTGGCGGACCTGGGCTCCGCCACCAAACTGGGGGTCATTGACGGGGATTTCAACTTTTACGGCGGGATCATCATCCCCGGCATCGCGTATCAGGCCAAAAGCCTCCATCAGATGATTCCCCATCTGCCCGACATCGAACTTAAAAAACCCGACTGCATCGTCGGCAATAACACCATTGCCTCCATCCAGTCCGGCATCATCAACGGATCCCTGGCTGCCGTCGTCGAACTGGGGCGGCGCATCGAAGCGGAAATGGAGCACCCCTGCCGGAAGATCATCACCGGCGGCCTGGCCAAACTCTTCCAGCCGGAGGATCTTGCCGGCTTTGAGTATGATGAGTTCCTGCTCTCAGACGGTCTTTATCAGATCGCACGCGCCAGGATCAGCGATGGATCCGCTGAACCCTTTTCAAAACAATAAAAATCACAACACAGGAGCCCTTTGAAACCATGCAAAAATATACACGCCAATTCATGAATGAAGTCAAAAAGTATCTGGACGGCATCAGCAGCCGAACGACCCTGGAACAGGATCTGACCTTCTATTTCATCCATCTCGCCGATCAAATGGAGCGCGAAGATGAAGAACTGTTTCACTTCATCAACTATGCGATCCTGGAGAATGGCCTTGAACGCGGAGAATCCTATTCCGATGCGGCATTTCGCAGGCTCATGAAAAAGCAATACAACGAAGTCCTCTCGGCGATCCGCACCGGCATCATCTGATGATCCGGAACGCCCAGAATTAACATGACCGATCAAAATGGTCCGGGGGACCCTTTCCACTGAAAGCTTACGGATAAAGCCTTTCCGATGAAGCCTTTGATGAACCTTCCGGATGAGCTTTCCGGTCCCCTCGGTCCGCGACCATCCGACCAGACCACAAAAACCGCTGTGCTTTTCACCAGCCACAGCGGTTTTTCAGCGTTTCATGATGGGTTCAGGACTTCTGCACGGGACGGGATGGCATCGATGGCCCCGGGACGGGTACAGACCATGGCTCCGACGCGATTGGCAAAGGCTGTGAATTCGATGAGGGATTCAAAGTTGCCGGCCAGATCCTTCGGGTCTGCCATCTCAGCGGTCCGGCTCAGGAAAGCCCCCACAAAGGCATCCCCGGCACCGGTGGAATCAACGGCGCGAACCTTGATGGTCTCTACCCGCTGGGTCTGGCTGCCGTTGGAAATGAACGTCCCGTTTTCACCCAGGGTGACGGCAACGATCCCTGCGCCCTGTTCATGCAGAAAGCGAACCCCGCTCTCAAGTGCGGTCTCACCGGAGAGCAGCGCCAGTTCAGACTCGCTGACTTTGAGAAGATCCACGCCGGCAAGAAGCGGCAGCACCCGGCCGATGAACGCCTGCTCTGCGCCCTTCCACAGATCCCCGCGGTAGTTGGGATCAAAGGAGATAAACCGCCCGGCCCGCCTGGCATCTGCCAGAAGCTCCAGATAGGTTTCCCGGCTGTCGCCGCCCAAAAGGGCCGTGGCCGAACCAAAGTGCAGGATCCGGCATTGATCCAGCAGGTTCAGATCCAGGTCTTCTGACCGGTGATGGGCGTCCGCTCCCCGGCTGAACATGAAATCCCGCTCGCCCCGGCTGTCCAGGGACACGAAGGCCAGGGTCGTGGGATGGCCGGGATCTCTCACCAGCATGGTGGTATCCACGCCTTTTTCCTTCAGGGTATTTTCCAGAAAATCCCCGAAGGCGTCCTGCCCGACTTTTCCGGCAAAATAAGCGGCAGCTCCCATCTGAGCCAGGGCAGCTGCGACATTGGCCGGCGCTCCCCCGGCTTTTTTGATGAAATGCTCCCCGTTTTTCAGATCCGCATCGATGTCGGTGCAGATGAAATCAATGAGCAGCTCTCCGATGCACAGGACTTTCGCCGGTGCAATGACCTCCGTTCGTTCCCTGGTCTCCCGTTCGATGTTCAATGATCTTTCTCCTTTTTCTGTTGGTCATCCGATTTTATCTGAGCCAGGCGCAAATGATACAGGACAGTCTATCACCCGAGCCAGGCGTGAGCTGAAAAAGACGGGACATCTCCGGCAAAGTGATGTTCCGTCCCTTTCAGGTCATCTGTTATTTCCGGTTTCTGCCGGTAAGGATCTTTTTCACTCTGCGCAGGCCTTTTTTGGCGGCATGCAGCGTATAGGTGACACCGGGCATGGGGTCATCCTTGGACCAGATCGGCGAGATGCGGATCCCTGCATTTTTGGTATCTTCATCCATCTGCTGTTTCGAGATCTGACCGGTCTCCAGATATTTGTCCCGGGCAAATTTATCCTCCAGCGCATGGATCCAGCTGTAGCCCGTATCGTAATTGAATGCCTGCGGCGGGAGCGGATCGCCGATCATTTCCCGATAGGTGATGTAGGGGGTATTGAACCCCATGGCGATGAGCAGCTCCGTAAAGCCGATGAAACGGCAATTGATCTCAATGAGATAGATCTCGCCGGTATGTTCGTCCCGCTTTAAGTCCACTTCGGCAAAGCCCTTATACCCGACTTTTTCAAAGAAGGGCGCGCAGATGTCATGACATTCAGGGATCCACTTCTGTCTGGCATAGGTGGCTGCTCCGAAATTATTGGGCCACTGGCGCAGTTTCTGGACCGTCGTGTAATGGGTGCAGACGGAGTTCTGATCCATATAGCCTTCCCAGCAGTAGCAGTTGGTCTCAGGACCCGGGATGATGCGCTGGACAAAGACCTCCACGCCGTCGTTTCGGCACAGGGCGGTTTTTTCCAGAAGCTGGGCCTCATTTTCGATGTAGAAAACTTTATTCCGGTACAGGCGGATGAACGTCGCCGAATCCTTGGGCTTGATGATGCAGGGATACTGGATCTCCTCCGCCACCCGGCGGGCAAGATCCGGATCGTCGGCGGGGATGATCTCCGGTGTTCTGACCCCGTGAAGATCCGTGTATTCCACCATTTTGAACTTGTCGACCAGATCTGAGACCAGGCCTTTTTTCTGATTGGGGAATAAAAACCACGGTTTCAGTTCGTCGTGATGGTCATCGATGAACTGCGCATAGGCATCCGCCGTGGGAAACAGCACGGGCTTTGCAGACTGCTTTCTGGCATAGTCGATCAGGGCCGTACACAATTCCCCGGGATGGGTCTTGTAGTGGGGCACCGTGAGCGCCTCTTTCACATATTTGGAGCGGCCGTACTGATTGTCACCGCTGTAGTTGACAGCTACCACCGGCACGCCCATTTTGCCCAGGCCCCGCACCAGGGACAGTCCGATATAATAATTGGTACCCAGTACCATTGCTTTGTTCTGATAAGCCACGTTTCTTTTCTCCTATCCTTAAAACTTCTTTCCCCATT
>CAYYVR010000094.1:0-1554 GCA_964475185.1 uncultured Clostridium sp.
ATTTGAACCAGACTTCACATCTCGATCGGTTTGATCAAGTCCTTTTAAGTCCACTCTCAATCCGTCCTTAAACTTCCGGCTCCAGCCCCGTGTTTCAGGCCGTGTAATCTGCGGCCACTGTTTTTTCAAGCAAAGGTCGGATCTTGTCCAGAACCTGGTGCTGATGGTAGTCGCTGACCTGGTAAATGTCCATCTCTTGCCTGGAATCAAACCGCGTGATGAGGATGACATCAAAATTTCGATCCGACTCGATTTCATTGATGCCCACCTCCAGTTCATTGATCTGGGGGATCTTTCCTTCCATGGACTGCAAAATGTCCGCCACGGTCTGGATATCCTTTGGGTCCCTGACCTTCATCATGACGACGTGTGTAAACATCTGTGATCACTCCTCTTCCTGATTATTACTATATAGGGATCATTCTGGCTGAGCTGTGCCGTTTGACTTCGTTTAACCCATCGAGTTCTCATTCTTCTTCCATCGCTGCATTCTTCAGCCCTAGGTTCTTGGAAATGTTATCGATAATCGAACCTCTTTATGACAGATCCTGTGCCCATACCAGCTTCAGGCTGTGGTCCGGCGATCCGTGGAAGCACTGCTGCACATCAGTGAACGGCTGATACCATGCCCAGAGCAACGCATTCGCCATCATTGTTCATGACGCGGACTTCCATCTTGGAATGGCTCTTCGAGGTGAAGACCAGCTCCAGCTCCACGGAAAAATGATGCTCCGGCTGGATCGGCTTGATCATGTTCATGCTGATGTTGTCGATCTCGGTGTAGAGATTGCGGTTTTTCAGAATGATGGAGGAACATTTGACCATGATCATGGACAGAAGACTTCTGGAGAGCGTCCCCAGGGGGTCCAGCATTTCCCCGGTGACGCGGCCGGAAAAGATGTAGCGGTCATTTTTCTCTTCGTAGCTGAAGTGTTCAATGATCCGGTCTTCCAGGGATTCACTGGTTTTATGGGACATCCAGCGTTCCTTGAGGCCCCTGAGCACATCGGCCCGGGAGATGATCCCGAGAAATTTATCGCCTTCGGTGACCGGGATCTGTTCCACGTCTTCCCATTCCATGATGTGCGCGGCGTAGGCCACCGTGGTGCGCGGGTTCACCTGGACCGGTTTTTTCATATATTTGCTGATGGGTTCTGCTCCATCCTTGCCCAGGACTTCCCGGGGGGTGATCATGCCCACCACTTTGTTTTTATCATCCAGGACCGGGAAACGATCGAAGCCCGTTTCCTCCGCCCGTTCCTTCCACTGGTTCACCGTTTCATAGTCATAGAGTGCCACCGGCGCAGTTTTCATGATGTCTGACACATAGAGGATCCGCTGGCGGATCAGATTCTGCGACAGCGCTTTATTGATCAGCGATGCGATGGTATAGGTGTCATAACTGGAGGAGATCACCGGGATATCCAGTTTGTCCGCCATTTCCCGGATTTTTTCCGTGCAGTTGAAGCCGCCTGAGATGAGCACGCCGTTCTCGTTTTTCAGCGCCATGTTCTGTGCGGCTTCCCGATTGCCCACGATGAGGATCCCGCCCGG
>CAYYVR010000094.1:1654-5544 GCA_964475185.1 uncultured Clostridium sp.
TAGGCCGTTCCTTCTGAGATCCCCAGTTCCTGGGCAATGGAGCGGACCGAGATTTTCCGGCCGATCTCCAGATTTTTGATATGATTCACCACCAGATGAACTTTAGCCATTGATTTCCCCTACCCTTTCGATTGCTTACCCTTCGATTTCCTCAGCGATTTTTTCCAGCTTGCGCAGCCGGTGATTGACTCCTGATTTCCCCACAGGAGGCTCCATCATATCGCCCAGTTCTTTTAATGTTGCATCCGGATAATTGATCCGCAGTTCCGCAACCTGCCGCAGGATCTCCGGCAGACGATTCAGCCCGACGGTCTTCTGGATGTGGCGGATGGCTTCCATCTGACGGACCGATGCATTGACGGTCTTGCTCAGATTGGCGGTTTCGCAGTTCACCAGCCGGTTGACGTTGTTGCGCATCCCTTTCAGGATCCGGATGTTTTCTGTTTCCAGCAGAGCCTGGTGCGCCCCCATCACATTGAGCAGGTCAATGATCTGGTCGCCTTCTTTGAGATAGACAACGTAACTGCCTTTGCGATGGATCCGCTTCGCCTTCATGCCATAGGTGCCCAGCAGTTTCATCAGTTCTCCGCCGTAATTTTCAGAGTGCGTGACAAACTCCAGATGATATTGCTTTTCCGGATTGGAAATGGATCCCGATCCAAGGAAGGCACCTTTTAAAAACGCCCGTTTCAATGATTCGGTCCGGATCCACTGTTTCGGAATGGAGTCATCGATGACCAGGTGCTCGCCATCCTCCGCCAGGATCCCTGTCTCAAACAGCAATTGCTTCAAATCAGTTACGTCATCGAAGGTGATGAGATAAAGATTTTTCTTTTTCAGTGTGGAACTCTGACTGACCAGCACTTTCACTGATTCGTCCACCTGCTCGCGCAGATGCCGGATCAGAAACCGGGCCGTTCCCGGATTCTCTGTGGAGATGCGAAAGCCGATGCCTTTGCCCGGCAGAAGCGACAGGGTGCCGGACACTTTCATGACTGCTGAAAGCAGGGCCATGAATTCCGGCTTGCTGATCTCCAGATGCTGAATGATTTCTGATTTCACTTTTCCGGAATATGACATCGCTTCCTCCTTATAAAAAATATCATTTAGAATTATTCTTATTAGTACAGTACACCTTTAATTATAACAGATTTTGTGCTTTTTTTAGCAAGCCTGCTGTTTTTTCTGTTTTACCTTTTGCGCAGCCCGGCATTTCCCTGACCCCTCCGATCCCGTCGATCCCCGCCCCGGACCGGCCGCGATTTTAACGACGAAAAAAGCAGCCCCCGAGGTCCGAAGACCCCGACTGCCGCTGATGGATTTTTGATGGAACGCATGACCTCAGTCCAGGTCCTTTTCGTGGGACCGGACGATTTTTCTGGCTTCCGCCTTGACCATCTCTTCTTCCATGAGTTTGCGTTCATTAGCGATGAGATAGCCCAGCGCTGACACGGAATGTTTCAGCTGATGATCCTTCATGATGGTCTGAAGCACCGTATTGGCCAGTTTCTCTGAATCATGGCGGATCTGGCTGCCAGTGATCTTCAGAAGATCCGCCTCCACGATGGCAACACCCAGCTTCTCCACTTTGGTCCGGTCAAAGGGGACTTCTTCGGCGCCGCTGGCAATATAATTCTTGATGGCCAGCTGGTCGGACAGGGGGCGGCTGTTGACGATGACATAATCGATGGTGCCGATGTCAGCATGTTCCATGATCTTTTTCAGATGATCCGCCACGGCCAGCCCGTCCGTTTCACCGGGCTGCGTCATGATGTTGCAGACATAAAAGACGATGGCATTGGATTCGCGGATGGCTCTTGCCACATCCGGGATCAAAAGGTTTGGAATGACGCTGGTGAACAGAGAGCCCGGACCGAGGATGATGGCCTGGGCCTCCCGAATCGCTTTCTGAACGCTCAGCGGAGCCTGGGCATCCTCGGGATGCACCCGCAGGGCTTCGATGGGATTTTCCTCCGTCACAGCATGGCCGATATTGGATTCGCCTTCGATGATGGTGCCGTCCTTCATCCTGGCAGACAGTCTCAGATCCTCCAGGGTGACGGGAAGAACTTTGCCCGTGATGGCAAGGACTTCCGACATCTTGGCCACGGCTTCCTCAAAGTTTTCCGACACGCCGTTCATGGCCGCCAGGAACAGATTGCCGAAGCTTTGCCCCTTGAGCGTCCCTTCTTCAAACCGGTACTGCAGCAGATCTTCCATGGCGGAGTCCGTATTGGCCAGTGCCACCAGGCAATTGCGAATATCGCCCGGGGGCAGCATGCCCATTTCACTGCGCAGAGTCCCGGAACCGCCGCCGTCGTCCCCCACGGTGACGACGGCGGTGAGGTTGGAAGTGTAATATTTCAGTCCCCGCAGCATGGTGGACAGGCCGGTGCCGCCGCCGATGGCGACGATCCGCGGCCCCTTGGTCTGAAGTCTTTTCTCAGTGAAGAGAGAATTGATCTCCCGGGAATCCAGGTTCACCTGGAACATCCCGTCCCGCACCAGTTTGACGAAGTTCTTGAGCCCTTCCAGGACACTGATGTATAGCACCAGCACGCCGGAGAGGATCAGAAAAGCAAAGTAGAGCATATAGTTCCGGGAGAAAAACCGATTATCCAGGATCTCGGTGATCCCCAGAAGGATCAGGAGAAACCCGAAAATCGCAAAGAGGATCCAGCGTTTGAGTCCCATCCCGATGCGGGTCAGATCCTTTAATACTTTGATGAACACATCCATCACCTCTTATGTTCTCTGCATCCGTGCCACATCCTCATCACAGTCACGATGGAACGAGGATGCATGGAATCCCTGGTACCGCAGCTGGCGGGTGACTTCCTCCGTGATGGCCACACTGCGGTGGCGGCCTCCGGTACAGCCGATCCCGACGATGAGCTGTTTTTTGCCTTCCTCGATGTAATGCGGGATCAGAAACTTCAGCATATCGAGCACCTTGACCAGGAACTCTTTGGTAATGTCATTGCCCAGGACAAACTTTTTCACGGGCTCGTCCTGACCGGACAGCGGTCTGAGTTCATCGATGTAAAAGGGGTTTTCAATGAACCGGACGTCAAAGATCAGGTCAGCGTCCACCGGCACCCCGTATTTGAAGCCAAAGGACACCACATTGATGTTGAGGTTTTCAGTGGAATCCTGCATCACATAGCGGTTTTTGATCTTTTCCTGAAACTTGCGCAGGGCAAGGCCTGTGGTATCGATGACGAAATCCGCCCGCTCCTTGATGGGCTGAAGGATCTGGCGTTCCTTCTCGATGCCGTTGAGCAGCCGTTCCTTGGATGAAAGCGGATGGACCCGCCGGGTCTCCTTGAACCGGCTGACCAGTTCATCATCATCGGCATCCAGAAACAGGATCTCAAAGGCAATGTTCTTGGCCACCAGCTCATCGATGGATTCTTCGATGCCATCAAAGAATTTTCCTGAGCGGATGTCCATGACCAGAGCGACATCCGAAAACTTGCCCTCCGCCGTCGCCAGAATATCAACAAACTTACTCAGGAGATTGGGAGGCATATTATCCACCACGTAATACCCCATATCCTCAAAGACTTTGACCGCCTGACTCTTTCCGGCTCCCGACATTCCTGTTATGATCACGATTTTCATGTTTGCCTCACCTCCCAGTTGTTAGTTCCCATTATAACAGATATCCCCCGCCCCGACGGCTGTCAATTCAAGAATCATCCCTATTCCGGCCCGGTGCGACTGATTATAAAAAGCACGCCTGAAACAGCCCTTTGATTCAACGGATCCCTCAGGGCCAGCCCCACCTGGCGCAGATCACGCGGCGGATCCCATCAGAGAACCCCCCCATAAGATCCTGAAATATGTAGCAGTCTGGCGATGATTTGGGTAGAATATAAGAAGCTTCT
>CAYYVR010000094.1:5644-10382 GCA_964475185.1 uncultured Clostridium sp.
TTAAAATGCTGATCAAGTCCCCTGCCATCGATCGATTTGGAGGAACGTATGACCATCAAGAAAATGACCATCAGAAAATATAACTTACTGCCCCTGATCCTGGCGACGGTGCTGACCCTGACCGGCTGCGGCCGCCTGGTCAAGCCTGAACTGACGCCGCAGATCCACACCTCTGCGCCTCCGGCCACGAACCTGAGGACTCAGGCGGTCCCGGAGGGCATGTCGTCCTACGACAGTCTGCCGGCGATGAAACAGGCCTGGCTCGATCTGGATCCCAACCTCGGCGACATCGACGCGGCGCCGATTCTTGAGATGATCCCCGCGGGGCTCTCCCCCGCCTACAGCGCCAATCCCGAAGAGGTGATGGTGGTCTACAGCGATGATCTGAACATCGACCGCAGCGTCACCCTCTACGGATATTTTTCAGATGATCCGCAATCACTGCTGGAAGATTTCAGTCAGGAATCCTATTTTGAAGGGTCCACCATCGGCGGCGAGGACTTCCATATTCTCGCAGAACACGCTGATGACGCCAATCGTGAAGCCTACACCATGACCGAAGACTGGTTCATCCATATATTTGCCTCCGGCTTCAGCGCCGAAGAATTCACAGAGATCCTGGACAGCCTGAAACTGGTCCCGTTTTATTAGCCCGGGCCGATGTTAAAAATCAATTCCTTTACGATAAAAAGTGAGCAGGATGGCCCTGCTCACTTTTTATTCGGACGTTTTATCCGGACGCTAAATCCGGACGCTAAATCCGGACGCTATTCGGACTTTTTACCCGACCGTTAAAACTGATGGCGTTTGGGGAACAGGCCGAAGATCCCGCCGGTGTGGATGAACAGGATATTGCTGGCGTTTTTGAACACCGCCGTGTTGTTCTCCAGTTCCTGCAGCAACCCGAACATGGCTTTGCCGGTATAGACGGGATCCAGGATGATGCCTTCGGTCCGCGCAAATTCCCGGATAAATTCCAGTTCCCGGGAAGTGGACAGCGCATATCCCCGTCCGACATACCCGTCGATGAGATGGATCTGATCCTCCGTCAGGGGCACCGGTCCGTACAGATCGGTGAATTCACGGCTGATCTCCAAAACCCGGCCTCTGAAATAGGCTGCATCGCCGGCGATGGGGATCCCAACGATCCTGCGGTTGGCCCCTGCAGCCGCATTGCCCAGCAAAAGGCCGGCATAGGTCCCCCCGGAGCCAACGCTGCAGACGATGGTATCAAAGGTGATGCCCATTTTTTTCTCCTGCTCCAGGATCTCCATGAATGCGTTGAAATAGCCGAAGGTCCCGATGCCGTTGGACGCGCCGACGGGGATCAGATAAGGCTTACGGCCCTCTGCCTCCAGTTCCTCCCGGACACTGTCCATGACCCGCGGAAGACGGTGGGCATAATCCAGGGTGGACACATAAAGGATCCGGGCGCCCAGCAGGTCATCGAGGAGATAATTGCCGTCTTTGGCCTGCTTTTCATCGGACGACAGCAGCAGCACGCAGTCCAGCCCCAGCCGAACGCAGGCGGCTGCCGTTGCCCGGCAGTGATTGGACTGGATGCCGCCTGTGGTCACAATGGTGTCACAGCCCTGCGCCTGGG
The DNA here is from genome assembly GCA_964475185.1 of uncultured Clostridium sp. Taxonomy (GTDB): domain Bacteria; phylum Bacillota; class Clostridia; order Clostridiales; family Clostridiaceae; genus JG1575. The sequence continues at coordinate 7,248 of CAYYVR010000094.1, forward strand.
CCTGGGCCAGTGAATATTCGAGTTTGCGCACTTTGTTTCCGGACAGTTCCAGTCCGGTCTGATCGTCCCGCTTGATCCAGAGTGCGGGATGGAATCGTTGGGATGTTTTTTCAAGCGCCTCAATGCGCGTGGGCAGATTGGCCAGGTTCACTCTGGCCTGATGGATCGGCTGCATGGATGATCACCTCTCGCTCTGTTGTATTAATGAAATTCTATCATGATTTATTCATGAATTGTTAATGATAATGACTATCATTTAGATCGAAGCTGTGATATATTAGAACTACAGAAGATGACAGTTCGCACAACTGATATTTTCATATTTCCCCCTTTTACACGATTAGTACATTTTCCCTTGAAGAGCAGTTTCCCCGACTGCTCTTATTTTTTTCTTTTTGGATCAGTCCCCGGTCCATGGTTTTCCCACACTGCAAAGGGGATCCAGACACCGGCTATCTTGATCGCGAGCGGTATTCCAGACCGGACGTTTATCCCGGATAAAATTCATAGAGCCGAAAATGGCCGCGGCCCGTCTTCGTGACGGACCCCGGCCGTTTTGTGCAGGATAATTCCCTTATGCTGAATTTCCTCATGGACCTATCTCTGGACTGCCTGATCACATGGTGCCGGCGATCCGCGCTACTTCAGATTGGCCAGTACTTTTTTCAGGTAATCGTAGGTTTTTTCCACCGATGAGATGCTCATGCTCTCCTTGGGGGTATGGACATCATAGAGGTTGGGGCCAAAGGAGATCAGATCGATCTGTCCATCGAACTTCTCACTGAAGAGACCGCATTCCAGGCCGGCATGGATCGCATCGATCTCCGGCTTGCTGCCGTACAGTTCCTCATGGGAGCTGACGAAGATCTCCCGCAGCTGTGAATTCGGATCGTACTGCCATTCGGGATAATCCGAAACGTATTCGATGGCGGCACCGCAGACCTGAGCAATGATGGCCATCTGATCGGCCACCGCTTTTTTATTGGAGCGGACCGAACTGCGGATCGCACTTTCGAAAGTGATCTCATCATCTGCTGTGATGACGACGCCCAGATTATTGGAGGTCTGGACCAGACCTGGGATCGCCATACTCATGGCCAGGACCCCTGTGGGGGGCAGGCGCAGGATCCGGATCGCCCCAGTGAGGGTTTCTTCGGTAAAGACCTGTTCCATTGCCTGATCGGCTTCCTGCAGCGCGACCTTCACGCCTTCGTCGGCGCCGGCCAGTTCACCCTTGAAAATCTGATCCCAGGACTCGATTTTTTCCCGTACCGCTTCCAGGCCGGCCTCGGGGATGACCAGATCTGCCCAGGCTTTGGACGGGATGGCATTGTGCTTGGATCCGCCGTTGATGGCGTTGACTTTAACGCTGCCTTCCTTAGCCAGATCGCTCAGGATCCGACCCAAAAGGACATTGGCATTGCCCCTCTGCTTATGGATCTCCATGCCGGAGTGACCGCCCTGCAGGCCGTCAATGACCAGTTTGAACGGGATGGCACCTTCCGGTGCCGCCTCCCGTGTGACGGGCAGCCGAAGAAGGGTTCCGACACCGCCGGCGCAGCTGACCAGGAGCTTGCCCTCCTCTTCCGCGTCGATGTTGATCAGGCGCTGTCCGTCCAGCGTCCCGGGATCCACTGCAAAAGCCCCGTCCATGCCGGTCTCTTCCGATGTCGTCACCAGCAGTTCCAGCGGCGGATGCGGGACATCCGAAGATGCCAGAAGCGCGAGTCCGTAACTCACGGCAATGCCGTTGTCTGCCCCTAATGTCGTGCCATCCGCCGTAATTTTGTCGCCGGATACCAACAGCCTGATCGGATCCTTTGAAAAGTCATGAGTGGATCCTTCTTCGCTGACGCAGACCCTATCCATATGGCCCTGGAGGATCACCGGCGCAGAAGCTTCATAACCGACCGATCCCGGTTTTTTGATGACGACGTTCATCGCCTCATCCTGATGGGCTGAAAGTCCGAGTTTTTCGGCGAAAGCCACCAGCCAGTCACTGACTGCTTTCTCATCACCGGAGCATCTGGGGATCTGGTTCAGGTCGTTAAAATACTGAAATACTTCCGGGCATTTGCTGTTTTTTAATGTTTCCATAGTTACCGCCTTTCTTATGTTTGGCAAAGCAAACATGAGTTTTGAGTGCTTGAAATGGTGCAAAAATCAGGAGAGATCCCGGATCCCTTTCCCGCGGCCCGGGATCTCTCCTTATGTGTTCTGGAATACTGATATGGTGCATGGACTGGCGTCCCCTCAATCGGTGAAGACCCGGAGGGAACACCGGAACTCCAATCAGTGAGTATATGCTGCGGATCCCGCCGTTTATTTCGCGGATTTTCTGACGCCTGCCCGTGACAGTGTCACGAAGACTAAGATCAGGAGAATGGCCAAAAGGATCCAGGCCATGGTATTGGTGCCGGCAAAGCCGGTAACAGCGGATGGCTTAATGATGCCGGTGACCTGCAGGATGATCCCGATCAGTCCGAGAATGGAACTGCCTGCCACCAGTCCTGCCGAGAGGCTGATCCCGTTGGAAATCTTGGCTTCCCGATCTTCTTTGGACTTGGATGTCTTTTCAATGATCAGGCGGACCACCGCACCCAGGAGGATGATGGAGGTCGTAGCGATGGGCAGATAGAACCCAATGGCCACCCTCATGACCGGCAATTTCAGCAGGAAGAAGAAGATGCCCATGACGATTCCGGCGATGATCATATCCCAGGGCAGCCGTCCGGAAATGATTCCTTCGGTGAGGGTTGCCATCAGGTTCGCCTGAGGCAGTGCAAACTGGACCTGATCGCCGGTGAGCACCAGCTGGTCTGCCAGGAGCAGAATAGTACCCACCACCGTGAGGACACCGACGATGGACGCAACCAACAGGTGTTTGGACATCTCATTGGAGCTCCCGCCAAGAACCATACTGACCTTCTGCGACTGGGTATACCCCCCGGCCATGGCGATGGCCGTTACAATGAAGGACCCAAACAGCAGCAGGGATTTATTGTTTTCTGCCGTTGTCCAGCCGAAGCCCACAAACAGCAGCGTAACCAGAACCAGCGAGGCAATGGTCATCCCTGAGACCGGCAGATTGGATGTGCCGACGGTTCCCGTCAGCCGGCCGGCCACCATCATGAT
>CAYYVR010000095.1:0-10351 GCA_964475185.1 uncultured Clostridium sp.
TCTCACAGCTGATCTCACGCCGAGCGTTTCACCGTCAAATTGGGCTGCATCGACATCGGTCACTTCCTTCGATCTGTCTTCCGATCCGTCATCCGGTCTGTCATCCGATCCCTCCATCATGGATGACGGCCTTCGATGGGTTCTCCTTTTCTGAAACCCTCCGGGTTTCAATCTCCATATATAGGTATGACCCCATCCTCTGGAAGGAATATGGAGCAGACGAATCCTTCAATGGATGCTTTCCATTGGATGCTTTCTGATGCTTTCTAATGATTACTTAACCATGGACGGACCGGCTGCTTTCTTTCAGCCGCCGATCCAGATCCGCCCATATCTCCATTCATGGTTTCTTATAGGCCGACGTCTTCCCTGATCTGTTTTTCCATCTTTCGTTTTTTCGTTCTTTCGTTCGTTGTTCTCCGTCGTCTTCCTTCAACCGGTTTTATGTCTGACTGTGCTCCGCGTCTGAACCGTCTTCGGTCAGTCTGCGCAGCGCCATCAGATAGCCCTCAAAGCCATGGCCTTTGATGGAAGCGATGCAGGCCGATCGGATGTAGGAGATCCGCCGGAACGCCTCCCGGGTATCCGGATCCGAGATGTGGACCTCCACCGTGGGAACCCCCACTGCTTTCACCGCATCCAGGATCGCCACACTGGTGTGGGTATAGGCCGCCGGATTGATGATGATGCCATCGGCGCTGTCCCGGGCCTTCTGGATGGCATCCACCAGATCACCCTCATGATTGGATTGGATGAGCTCAACGGAGACTCCGAGACGGTCGGCTTCTCCCCGGATGAGACTGCACAGATCCTCGTAGGTCCGACGGCCATAAATATCCGGCTCCCGCATCCCCAGCAGATTGAGATTAGGTCCGTTAATCACCAAAATATGCATTGAAATCCCTCCAGATCAGTTGGGCAGTCGCCTCCGGATCCCCGTCATTGCTGACGGCGACATCGCGGAATGATTCATACAGTGCCTTGCGCTGGGCATAGAGCACCGAAAGATCCGTACTTTGTGAAATGGGCCGGCCATGGACGGGCAGGTGATCCAGGGACCGTTCCAGATGATAGATCCGGCCGTTCTGGGCCAGGCTCTCATAGTTCAGGGGGTCTTTGATGACGCCGCCGCCGGTGACGATGATCCGGCCGCTCTGACGGCCGGCTTCAATGACCTCCTGCCGTTCCAGCAGACGAAATGCCGCCTCACCGTCCGCCATAAAGATCTCCGGGATCGGGCGCCCGTCCCGGCGGATGATGCCCTCATCGGTTTCAACGGCGACCCGGCCGCTGATCCGGGCAAGGTGTTTACCCACCGTACTTTTTCCGCTGCCGGGCATACCGATGAGGACCAGGTTCGTCATATCACGGCGCAGCTGTTTGAGGATCCTCTCATTCTCAGCCTGGGGGACCGGCCGGCCGAAGAAATGTTCCTCGGCCGCCGCCGCCTGTGCCACCAGCATGGGCAGCCCATCGGAGCAGGGGATCCCAAGTTCCCCGGCCTGAAACAGCAGGCGGGTCCGCTGCGGATTGTAGATGAGATCCAGGACCCCCAGGCACCGGGGAAAGTCCCTGAGATCCACAGGGGCCTCTCCATTGCGGGGATACATCCCCACCGGCGTCGCATTGACGATGATCTCGGCGTCCGAATGATCCTGCAGATCCTCATACGTTACAGGGCCCTTGCGGGATACGACAATGACTTCCCGGGCACGGGCAGCCCGGGCGGCCTCGATCACCGTCAGCGAGGCGCCGCCGCTGCCCAGAATGAGGACTTTTCTGCCCGTGAGTGGAACCTTCGCCCGGGCCGCCATGTACTGAAAGCCGGTCAGATCCGTGTTCCAGGCATACAGCCTGCCATCGGCTCTGCGAACCAGTGTGTTGACGCTGCCGATGGCGCGCGCCGCCGGATCGATGACATCACAGTAGGGCATGACAGCCTGTTTGTAGGGAATCGTAACATTGAGTCCGCCGATGTCTGCCGTGGTCAGAAACTCCGCCAGGGCTTCCGGCTCCCGTTCAAACAGCTGGTAATCCTCACAGCCAAGGGCTCGATGGATGGGCACCGACCAGCTGTGGCCGAGTTTTCGGCCCAGCAGTCCGTAAATCCGTCCGCCCATGATCAGACCTCGGAGTAAGCGCCCAGGAAGTGGAAGTACGGGGTGGTCCGTTCCAGTTCCTCCAGCATACTCAGGACCCCGCGGTCCCGCAGATGAGCATCCAGCTCAATATAGAAAATGAAGTCATAATTCTGCCCGCTCACCGGATTGGATTCCAGCTTCAGCATGTTGATCCCCAGGGCATTGAACTTGGAAAGAATGGAATTGAGAGCGCCGGGCTTGTTGTCGCAGGCCGTGATGAGGCTGATGCGAGTGGAGCCGGCATAGAGTTCGGGTTCCTTTGTGATGCAGATGAACCGCGTATAATTGTTGTCGCTGTTCTGGATGTCGGTCTTGACGACTTCCAGACCGTACAGATCGGCACAGCCATGCGATGCGATGGCCGCTGCATTCCGGCTGCCGGATTCGGCCACCAGTCGGGCTGCTTCCGCCGTGTTCTCAGCCGGCAGGACATGGACATCACGCAGACCGGCCAGATAATTGCTGCACTGTCCCAGGGCCTGTTCGTGGGAATGGATCTCACGGATATCCTCCAGACTGACACCGGGCAGCGCCAACAGCTCATGACGGATGTGCAGCCGGGTGGAACGGACGATGGAGAAGTTTTTGCGCTGGAGCAGATCATAGACTGCCCGGATGGATCCGTTGGATGAATTTTCGATGGGGACGACACCAAAACGGCACAGCCCTGATTCCACTGCATTGAAGACCGCTTCAAAGGTCTTCACATAGACGATGCGCCCGCGCGGCAGCAGCCGGTCACAGGCCATCTGGGAATTGCCGCCCTCGACGCCCTGACAGGCGACGAGACCCGTTTGCGGGAACATGGGCTGCTCCTTCTCCAGAGCCGCCCGGACCAGTTCGCCGACTCTGGTCGGTTTGCCGATGAGTTCCAGCTGCCGGGTCCGGGCCAGTTCAAACAGCGCCGTGAACAGCTGATAGGCATAGCGCTCGCGCTCGCCGGCGGCTTGTGTGACCCTGGCCAGGATCTCCCGTTCCCGGGTGCGATTGAGCACCGGCAGATGATGTGCTTTCTTGTATTCCGCCACTTCCTCGGCCAGGTCCAGCCGCTTCAGAAACAACTCCAGCAGCTGGTCATCCAGTAAGTCGATCTTTTGTCTGATTTCATTCAAGTCCATCGTATTTTTCCTCCAGTAGCAGGTCCAGCAGGACCAGTGCGGTGACGGCCTCCACCACAGGCACTGCACGCAGGGCAATGCAGGGATCGTGACGGCCGACGACCTTGAGCTGCGTCGTTGTCTGATTCTTCAGGGAGATGCTCTGTTGCGTGCGGCCGATGGAAGCCGTGGGCTTAACCGCCACCCGCAGCAGCAGGGGCATGCCCGTGGTGATCCCGCCCAGGATGCCGCCTGCGTGGTTGGTCAGCGTTGATATCTTGCCTTCTTCAATGGTAAAGGGGTCGTTGTTCTGGGAACCGAACCGGCCCGAGCCGGCAAAGCCGGAGCCGAATTCCAGGCCTTTGATGGCGGGGATCCCGAACAGAGCCTGAGCCAGACGATTTTCGATCCCCCCGAACATCGGTGAACCGATGCCGGCAGGCAGTCCGATGGCAGCGCATTCAATGATGCCGCCCACGGAGTCTTCCGCCTCCGATACCTCTTCGATCAGGCGCTTCATCCGTTCCCCTGCAGTATCATCCACCACCGGGAACGTCTTGGCAGCCACCGCCTGAAAAAGTTCCGCAGTCGGATGGAGCGGAAAGGCTTCGTCTTCGATGGTCCCCACAGCGGCCAGGTGGGCACCGATCCGAATGCCGTGACGAGTCAGGATCTGCCTGGCAATGCCCCCGGCAATGCACAGCGGCGCCGTGAGCCGTCCGGAGAAATGACCGCCGCCCCGCAGATCGGCTGCGCCTTTCCATTTCACCTGCGCGGAGTAATCGGCATGGCCGGGCCGGGGCTTATCCCTGAGTTCCTCATAATCCGATGAGCGCATGTCCCGGTTCTCAATGATGGCGCAGACCGGGGAGCCGGTGGTGACCCCGTCGATGACGCCGGACAGAAACAGGGGATCATCGGCTTCCCGGCGCGGCGTCGACCAGGGGCTGTTTCCAGGGGCCCGGCGCGAAAGGAAGCCTCTCAGCTCTTCTCCATCGATGGCAAACCCGGCGGGCAGACCGTCGATGACCGCTCCGATGGCCCGGCCATGGGACTGGCCGAAGACCGAGACCCGCAGTATTTTTCCGAAATCAGATGACATGAACAATTCCTCCCAATATAGAATAATCATCAAAGAAGTGCGGATAGGATTTACGGACCGCCTGCGCGCCGGTGATGATCACATCCTCGCTGCAGACTGTGGCGGCGATGGCCGCCGCCATGATGATGCGGTGATCCCCGCAGCCATCCACCCTTCCGCCGGTGAGGCCCCCACCCTTCACAATGAGCCCCTCCGGCAGTTCTTCGGCCTTTCCGCCCAGCGCCCGCAGCATGGCGGCGACGGATGACAGGCGATCGCTTTCCTTCAGCCGCAGACGGGCGGCGTTGACGAACCGGGTCTCCCCCGACGCACTGGCGGCGGCCACGGCCAGGATGGGCAGGGCATCCGGGATCTCCCGGACATCGACGACGGTGCCGGATAACCCTGAGCCAGTGGCTGAGAGTGTTTTTTCCGTCTGTTGGATCTGTGCCCCCATGGCTTCCAGAACAGCCAGGATGGAACGATCCCCCTGAGGGGAAGCCGGATCCAGTCCGGTCAGTTCTATGGCACTGCCCAGCGCACCGGCCGTGAGCCAGAATCCGGCATTGGACCAGTCCCCCTCCACCTGCAGGTGACCCGGCGTCCGCAGAACCTGTCCGGGCGGCATAGCCCAACCGCGTGGGGTCCGGCCGACCCGAATGCCAAACCGGTCCAGCGCTGAAAGCGTGATCTCGATATAGGCGGAGGATTCAAGCGCAGTTGCCAGCTCCAGCTCCGCCCCTCCGCCCATGGCGGCCATGGCCAGAAGCAATCCCGTGATGTACTGGGAGCTGACATTACCGGCAATTGAATACGTTCCGGGCCGAAGCTGTCCTGAAAGCGAAAAGGGAAGCGTGTCCCCGGAAAAGCGGACCCCGAAGTTCTCCATGGTCTGCTTCAGCTCTCCGATGGGCCGGTCTGGCAGCCGCCCCGTCCCGAGGAAACGGGACCGGGGTGCTATGGCTGCCGCCACCGGCAGAAGAAACCGCAGTGTGGATCCGCTTTCGCGGCAATCCAGCAGGGGATCCGGCGGAACAGCTTTGACCGGTGTGATAAGAAATCCGTCCGTCAACGGCCGGATCGTTGCCCCCAGGGCTTTCAGCGCGCAGATCGTGGCGTCGATATCCTCCGATCCGCCGGAAAGCTCCAGCCGAGTCGGCCCATCGGCCAGCGCCGCACAGATCAAAAGCCGGTGAGCATCGGATTTGGACGGGATCGCCTCCAGGGATCCCGCCAGACGGGATGGGGTAATGCGGACATCCATCCTATCCCTCCAGTCCGGCCGCAAAGACCGCTTTCAGTTCTGATACTGCAATGGTCCGCAGTTCACAGCTGCCCAGATCACGGGGGACCACCAGCGTGATGGATCCGCTGCTGCGCTTTTTATCATGCATTGCCGCCAATGCCAGCGCTTCGGCGGTGAACGGCGTTTCAACGGGCAGACCATGACGCCCCAGCACCTGGCTGATCCGGCGGGATAATCCCGGCTTTGTCCAGCCCATCACCTCGCCGGCCCGGGCCATGAGCACAAGGCCCATGGCCACGGCACGGCCGTGAGAGATCCTGTAGTCGGAGCAGACTTCGATGGCATGGCCGGCGGTATGCCCCAGATTGAGGGTCATGCGCAGGCCCGTCTCAAACTCATCTTCCGCCACCACCCGGCCCTTGAACGCTACACAGTCGCGAATGATCGATGCCAGGTCCAGCTGCGACGCGGGCCGGTCACACTGGTCAAAGAGCGCAGCGCCGGAGAGGATCCCGGTTTTGACGGCTTCAGCCATTCCGTCGGCGAAAATCTCAGGCGGCAGGCTGTCCATGCAGTCAAGGTCACAGATCACCGCGGCGGGCTGATGGATCAGACCGGACAGGTTCTTGCCCGCGGACAGATCCACTGCCGTTTTTCCCCCAACGGAGGAGTCCACGGCAGCCAGGAGTGTCGTGGGGATCTGAATGAAGCGAACGCCGCGCAGATAACATCCGGCAGCAAAACCGGCCATGTCTCCGCAGACCCCGCCGCCCAGTGCAAGGACGGCATCGCTGCGGGTAAGCTGAGATTCGGCAAGGAACTCCAGGATCCCGGACCAGGTTTGGAGATTTTTATGGATCTCCCCGGCCGGGAACACATGGGATACGACCTCATAGCCGGAGGACTCCAGACTCTGTGTCAGAGCCTCCAGATAAAGCGGCCCAACGTTGGTGTCGGTGATGACCGCCAGACGGCAGGGCTCGAGGACGCTTCGGATCTGCTCGCCGGCCTGCTTTAGCAGGCCATGGCCGATGAGGACCTCATAGGGAGGGTCGACGGCAATGGTGACTCGTTGGATCATCGTCATAAACCCTCCTTAATTGCCGCCGGCGGCGGCTTTCATTTCCCGGCCCCTGCGCAGAAGCTCATGGAGACCGTCGGCATCTCTGGCTTCGATGGCGGCCAGGTATTCGCTCAGATGACCGATGTAGATCCTGAGCTCCTCTTCCAGAAAATCAGCGTCGTTCATAAACAGTTCCGTCCACATATCCTCGTCCAGCCGGGCCACCCGGGTCATGTCATGGAAGCTGCCGGCGGAAAAACCGCGGCGCTGCCGGGAAGCCGGCGACTGGACATAGGCGCTGGAAGCGATGTGGGCCAGCTGGGAAGTGTAGGCAATGACCCGGTCATGCTCCTCCGGTGTGGAGAAGGTCAGTCCGGCGAATCCCAGATCCACAAAGAAGTCCTTCAACGTCTCCAGCAGTGCCATGTCCGTGCGCTCATCCGGGGTCAGGATCATGGATGCACCTGTAAACAGATCTTCGCTGGAGGACGTGAACCCCCCGCGCTCCCGTCCGGCCATGGGATGTCCGCCGATATAGGCAAACCCTCTGCGCTGGGCGATGGGTGCCAGTTCGCGCACCACATTGCGCTTGACGCCGCAAAGATCCACGACGATGGCCGACGGTGAAATATCCGTTTCATGACGCTTCAGCCAGTCAATGGCCGCACCGGGGCGCACCGCCAGAAGGATCAGGTCGCACTGCGCCAGATTCGCATCCGTCAGCGGTGCGTCGATGGCTCCGTAGAGCCTGGCCAGACTCATGGTCTCGGGATTGAGATCTATGCCCCAGACCGTATGCAGTGTTCGGTTTTTCGCGCTTTTGGCCATGGATCCGCCGATGAGTCCCAGGCCGACGATGCCCACATTCATCCTACACCTCCAGGGTCTTCATGAATTCATGAAGGGCCAGTAAGTTTTTTGCCACTTTGTCGAAGACCTCCGGCCGCAGAGACTGGGGGCCATCGCACAGAGCTCGCTCCGGATCATTGTGGACTTCGATGAGCAGTCCGTCCGCGCCGGTGGCGACGATCCCCTTGGACAGCGGATCCACCAGCCAGGATTTCCCCGTGGCATGGCTGGGGTCCACAATGATGGGTAAATGGGTGAGACGACGCATGAAGGGGATGGCGGCGATGTCCAGGGTGTTGCGGGTATAGGTCTCGAAGGTTCGGATACCGCGTTCGCAGAGGATGACGTTCTGATTGCCGCCAGCCATGACATACTCGGCACTCATCAGCCATTCTTCATAGGTGGCTGACATGCCGCGTTTGATCATTACCGGACGTTCCTGCCGGCCAAGGGCCTTGAGCAAATCAAAATTCTGCATATTGCGAGCGCCCACCTGGATGACATCGATATCCGCAAACAGAGGCAGCTGACCGATCTCCATGATCTCACTGACGATGGGCAGTCCCGTTTCCTGCCGTGCCACCTTGAGCAGCTCCAGACCTTCGGCGCCCATTCCCTGGAAAGCATAAGGTGACGTTCTGGGTTTGAAGGCACCGCCGCGCAGCATCGTGGCTCCGCTGGCTTTCACCGCCCGCGCGATGGCAACCACCTGAGCTTCGCTCTCCACGGAACAGGGGCCTGCCATGATGGTGAGATTGCCGCCGCCGATTTGGGTATTGCCGACAAAGACCACGGTATCCTCGGGATGGAACTTGCGATTGGCATTCTTGTATGGCTCCTGGATCCGTTTCACCGACTCGACAATGTCCAGTGCTTCAATGAGATCCGTATCCAGTTTGGAGGTGTCTCCCACCACGCCCAGAATGATGGTGGTGGCGCCGACGGTGGTGTGGACGATCACGCCCTTGCTTTCCAGCCAGGAGATCAGATTTTCAATTTGTTCTTTGTTTGGATTTGCTTTCAGTACGATGACCATAATTTCGCTCCCTTTTGAACCCTCGTTCATTGTTTTTCAGTATAAGCCGGATCGTTCCAGATTTAAACCGGCGGATAATACAAAAGACCCGCAGCCGATTTGGCTGCGGGTCATCCTTGGATTCCTGAACCTCAGTTCAGAAACGATGCCTGCCTGGAATCATGTGCCCATGCTCCCGCCAAACCGAAATAAGCCTTACCAAAATAATAGGTAAAGCTAAAATAAAAACGGTATGAGGCGGAAAGAAGCAAAGTTCGCATGATGATTTCCCTCGCTGAGTGGCAGTGCCAATGTATTATTAAAGAGTTTACTCCCATTGGGTGCCAAATTGCAAGGACTACCTTCAAATAATTATCAACCATCTTTGAATTTATGTATTAAATTATCGTTTTTTACTTTTTCCCTTCGGTATCCCTGCATAATGATAAAAAGCAGGGTCCGATTTCAACGGAGATTCCAATCCATCTGAACAGCAGACCGCTCGAAGGAGCCCCCCCTGATCCTGACAATATCATGGCGCAGCTGATCAATCGCCGCAACAGATCTTTTCATCAAACCCACCGCTTCCGTGAACCGACAAGCAGAATGCCCTTGAAAAGCACTCTGAAAGCAGACTGAAAGCAGGCTGATGGAACACCAGAACGGTAACAAGTGAAACAAGTCCCGTTTGAATCCGAATTTGAACGGGACTTATGTCCCAGGGTAAATATTCAGGCGCTTTGTGATCGGGGAGCTCCCCCGCGCAATTTCGAATGAACATCAACACAGGGAGGATCTTCGGCCTTCGTATTTTAAGAATGATGGAAAAGGACTCGCTCTTCCAGTGGCAGCACTTCTTTTTCACCGGGTTGGTCCACGGCTATTCCAAAGGGCATCTGGGCATACAGTTTCCAATCCTCGGAAATCCCCCATTCCCTGCGGATCCTGTTGTCGATCAGTTCGTTGTAATGCTGCAGCGACGCACCGATCCCTTCTTCCGCCAATGCAGTCCAGATCATGATCTGGTGCATGGCATTGGTCTGAGTGGACCAGGATGGGAAGTTATGGGCATATCGCGGATATTTTTCCTCCAAAGCGCGGATGATTTTAAGATCCTGATAAAACAGGATGGTTCCATATCCTCCCTTGAAGCCTTTATTGACTTTATCCAGGGTTTTTTCAAACGCCGTTTCAGATTTCGCGATTTTTTTCAGCTCCTCCAGGGTAATATCCCACAGCCGGTCGTGTTCGCCCCCCGTCAGGATGACCAGCCGGGTGGGCTGCGTATTCATCGGGGAGGGCATCACCCGGACCAGATCATGGATCATCTGTTTCAGCTGGTCATCACTCATGGTGATCTCTTGGTTCAATGTATAGCGGGATCTTCTTTTATTCAGTGCTTTAATGACATTATTCACAATCGGGTTCTCCTCTGTCTCGTTGATGAACCTTCGGCGATCAGATCCTTCGCCTTTGTTCTTTTTTCCATCCTACTACAAAGGTTTGTACAATCAGTTAACTGCCCGGCTCAATGAACTAATTTGGCTCAACGCACACCCCCCCCTCAATGAGCAGACCGTGATCGTTGCGATCCGCCCTGATGATCAGATCCTCCCCCGATGGCTTCCACAGGATCGCCGGCCCGGACCGGAGTTCATTGATTTTTAAAGCCCCTGGATCCGGACAATGCAAGACTTCCTCCTGACCGCTGAACATTCTCCATCGGTTCAACTGATCGCGTTCTTTGACCGTTTGACTTCGGTTCATTGTTCGGTGAATTATCCGGTAAAATTTCCGGACTATTTATTCTTCGTTAGTGTAAAGTTACTGTAGGTCGAAAAAAGAAATAGAATAAGTCC
>CAYYVR010000096.1:0-2737 GCA_964475185.1 uncultured Clostridium sp.
CCAGCGAAGAAGAGTTTGCCTGGGCCAATATGATGGAAGATCATGTAGCTGGTTATGACAAGGAGATTTGGTTCATCCGGCAGGCTTTGTCCTAATCCGCAGTCCAATCACATCATTCATTTGGCGTTGCAGCGAAATGGAACAAGGAGAGAGCAGACAACTGTTCTCTTCTTTTTTAACGCTCGAATTTTCGGATCCTCTGGTTTATTTAACAGGATCAGTGGCTGGGAGATGAATACGCCGGATCACCCAATGATAGTTAACGCTCGGAGCTTCTGGCAGTTATGATTTGTTCATCGGCAAAAGTCCGTGGTCATCGCTGTCTGGATGGTATAAAATAGAATCAATCCATCAATCCATCAATCCATCAATCCTCAATCCTCAATCCATAGACGTACTGAACCATCCGGTAAACGGTCAGTACGTTTCATCGAATCAAATCAGTCAGGTCGCAACGACTTGCGTGCAGGAGGAGATATGCTGCAGAAACTCAGAATGATTTATAATGATAACAAGCCCTGGTTTTATCTGGTCAGTACGGCGGCCTGGGGAGCGATCCTGGCGGTCGCTGTGCTGCTGATCAACACCAAAGCGGTGCCGGTGATCAACCGGGTCCCTGATTTTCTTCTGACCAATGTTTCATTGGCCCAGTCCATCCTGAGTACGCTGGCAGGGGCGCTTCTTACCATCACGACTTTCACCTTTTCCACTACCATGGTGGTGCTGACCACCTATTCGTCGAATTATTCTCCCCGCGTCGTGGAAAACTTTCTCCAGGATAAAACAACGATGAAAGTCCTGGGCACATTCATCGGCGGGTTCGTCTACAGTATCACCACGCTGTACTTTCTGGGAGAGATCTTCACCAGTGACCGGGTCCTGTCGGCCAGTGTGGCCATCGCCTACGCCATTTGGTGCATCATTCAGTTTGTTATCTTTATCTTTGCAGTGGCAAATTCCGTGCAGGCTCAGAATCTCATTGCCGGAGTGTACGATGAAGCCAAAACCATCATCGATGAGTTCATCGACAAAAATCAGTCCAGACGCCGGGATACGTATCAGACAGATCACTTCAGCATTCAAAGTGAGATCCTGGCTCATGAAAGCGGATATCTGGTGGCCCTGGACAGCAATGAGATCCACGAGGAGCTGTCCGGCCGGGAGTACCGGCTGGTCATCCATCCCCAGATCGGAGATTTTGTCAATAAAGGAGATTCCCTGGCCTTGCTGTTCTCCCATGAGAACCAGGAGGATCTGGAGGAGACCGGCGGTCAGATCCAGCAATGCTTCAGCTTTTCCAGTAAGCGCTATACCATCACGGATTACCGCTATGCGATCCAGAAACTCGTTGATATCGCGCTCCGGGCCATCTCACCCGGGATCAACGACCCTAATACTGCCATCAGCTGCATCCACTCCCTGGGTCTTCTCACCGGCCGCCTGGCCACCATTGAAGGCGACTATCAAATCATTGAATCGCCCAAGGCTGAAGAGGATACCTTTGCCGATCTGATCCTTGAAAATTATAATTTCAGGAATGATCTCTATGATACCTACAGCCAACTGGTCCATTATGGAAAAGAGGACATTTCAGTGGTCCTGGCACTGCTGGACGCTCTGGCCGGAGCCGTCATCTCCAGTTCCGGAGGTAACCGAACGCACTTGAAGGAAATGACGCAGTACATTTATGACGGCTGCAAAGGGAACTTCAGCCACCCCATGGATCATGCCAGGATCCAGCAGCGGATGCAGAAGATCTTCCGCAATGATTAGCTGAAGGCATGATCAGAGAACGGAATGTGTCTCTGCCCAGTCCTCTACATAGATTCCACAGCAGCAAAAAGCGGCCATCTCGCCTGAGATGACCGCTTTTACGTTGGTGAGATCCGGTTTGCCTACAGCCGCATCAGCCCGTCGAGGATGCCGGCGTAGCTGTGGATACTGGGCAGCAGAGTATTCACGCCAATGTAGGTGAAGAGGACACAGATGAACCCGATGAGGGCGAACCAGGCGGCTTTTTTGCCGCGCCAGCCTTTGACGATGCGCATGTGCAGGTAGATGGAGTAAATGATCCAGGTGATGAAGGACCAGGTCTCCTTGGGATCCCAGGCCCAGTAACGGGCCCAGGCCCGCTGCGCCCAGATGGCACCTGTGATCATGACCAGGGTGAGGAACAGATAGCCAAAGGCCACGGCCCGGTAACTGATAAGATCAAGGATCTCCAGGGTGGGGATGTGGCGGGCCATGAAGGCATCCTCTTTGAACCGGTCGCGCAGAAGGTACATGGCGGCAACGCCGAAAGCGACGCCAAAGGCACCGTAACTGATGACGGCGGTGGCCACGTGGAAGACGAGCCAGGCGCTCTGCAGCGCCGGCATCAGCGGGCGGACATCTTTGTTCTGCATGGCGGCATAGCCGATGACCAGGATCACCACCGGAGCGACAAAGGCACCCATGGCTTTGAACTGGAACTTGCGTTCAAAGATCAGAAAGAGGAGGGCGATGCCCCAGGCAAAGCTGGTGGCGAACTCATACTGATTGGAGAGGGGAACGCGGCCGGCGCCGATCCCCCGGACCACCAGAGCCAGGGAGTGGAGGATGAAACCGGCCCACATGGCACGCGTGCCCCACACGCCGGCTTTTTCTTTCCGGCCCACCAGAAAGGTGAAGAACAGGACCATTCCGATCAGATAAAAAATAAATGCACCGTAAAAGATGAAGTTTTCCATTTCAAGCA
>CAYYVR010000096.1:2837-10165 GCA_964475185.1 uncultured Clostridium sp.
ACATAGAACACAATGATGAGAAAGAGTCCGACATGGGTGAGCCAGGAACCCAGCCAGCCGATGGTGTGGCGTTTGGCCAGGAAATAGGTCCCCTCGGAGGTCTGTTCGGAGCGGATGGTTTTGAAGCCGGAGCGGCTGAACCAGTCCGCGGCAGCGGCCTGCTTCAAAGGGCGGAAATATTCCGGGGGATGGGCCGCCATGGCAGCGGGATCCCGCCAGGCTTTCATGCGCCGGAGCAGACCCGGCAGGCTGCGCAGGCTGCAGAACATCAGGTTCAGCGCCAGGGCCGCCACCAGGATCACGAACCACCAGCTGGTGAAGACCCGGTCCAGATGGAAGATCCGGATCAGCGAAACGATGAGTGCCGGATAGTTTTTTTCATAGAAGGACATGGGACTGCCCTGGGGCAGGACCGTTCCGGAAATGGAGAAAATGGCCATAAAAAAAAGCAGGATCATGCCGAATTTCATGGATGACAGGATGCGTATGAGCTGAGTCAGGAATCCGTTTCGTTTCAAAGGTGCCTCCTAAAATAAAACGGGCTCCGTCAGGAGCCCGGTAGTCGTCCGTTTACTTCAACAAGGCCAGTCCTTCCTCAGTGAGGGTTTTGGCTTTGTCCAGCAAATCCTTCGCCAGGGCGTTGTTGTGGAATCCTTCCGAGTTTTCCACGAATACAAAGTCCCAGTACCATTGAGCCTGCCGGTGTTTTTCACGGGCCTGGATCAATGTGGCTTCGTCCCTGCCGCTGTTGGTGGCCGCTTCCAGCTCGTTGATGAGATCCACGATCTGCAATGCCACGGCATTCATGGGTTCTTCGATCCCGCCCTGAAGTTCTTCAACGCGGGCGGTCAGAGACTCTGCGGTATCCTGACTGTGGCAGGAGAGGCAGGAGGATTCGATGGTTTTCAGGGGGCTGGTCCAGTGATGGGACCGGTAAGCCGTTCCATCCTCAGCGGTCTCAGGGGGCATGTGGCAGTCGATGCAGGTCAGATCCTGGCCGGCATGGATGCTGCCCTGGAACGTTTCCCACTCGGGATGCTGCACTTTCAGCAGGGGGGTGCCGCTGCGGGGATGGACCCAGTCGGAATACTCTTCTTCATCGTAGTAGGCCATCATGCTTTCAGGATCCAGTCCGTTGACACTGGGCATTACGACTTCCTTGTTCACAGGTTCCAGATAATATTCGACATGGCACTGGCCGCAGGCCAGTTCTTTCATGTCAAAACCGTAGCCGATGCCGTCCAGGGCGGTTTCCAGATGTTTTCTCGTGATGTTGACGGTGCCCGGTTCGTTCTCATGGCAGTCGTAACAGCTGATGCTCTCCATGTCGGCGGACGCGACATCCTCAAATTTCATGGCGTTGCCTTCCACGCCATGCTCTTCCAGATGTTTCAGAAAATCACTGGTTTTGCAGGACAGGCAGCTGGCACCGGGCTTGGGCCGTTCAGTGGCCATGACATCCTCGATGCCGTAGACATGACCGCGGGCTCTGAGATATTCGATGCTGAACCCATAGCCTTCATACAGTTCCTTCAGATAGGGATATTTCTCCAGATAATCCACCTGGACTGAACCGCCGTAGGTGGTGGCTTCCATCTCGGCATTTTCGAGGTAGGAAGCAAGGATCACCGGGTGTTCAGACTCCCAGTCCCTGGCCGAAAGGTACTCTTCGTTGGACCCGGTGCAACCGGCGGCAAGCAATACAGTTCCTGTCATAAACAGCGACAGCAGAACCTTTTTCATGTTCATTCCTCCCTCAGCGTGTTCAGATCCTGAGAATCTGACAGTTCTTTGTATTTATTCTATCATGAAATGCTTATCATTGTCATCGCAAAAAACCTGCCCCGGGGCAGGTTTCGATTAAATAATGAGAATCATAATAATTATGCTGGTTCAGTGGGTTTCACTTAATCTCAGAAGGGTCATCGGGGATCCGCAGAATATGGGGTCTTCATCAGGCGCGGAAAAAGCGGAGCATCGCCTGGCTGTTGGTCAGGGTTTCAGGCGGTCCACTTTTTCAAGATAGTCTGACATGTTGAATTTGCGGAGCAGTCCTTTGTCGTTCATGTAGCGGACTTTGCCGAAGACGGGACGCTGTGCATAGCCGCGATCGTGTTTGCCGAAACACCAGGCGATGCCGGCATAGCCGTTGGCATCCCGGCCGTCCAGGCTGTAACGGTCATTGAGCGCCACCAGTCGTTCGTAGGCGGTAGAAGGATCCGGGGACCATTCCAGGACTTTTTTGCCCCAGTACATCCTCATGTAGCCGTTCATTTTCCCGGTGAGGACCATTTCCTGCTGGGCTGCATTCCAATAGGGGTCGTGGGTGGCGCCCGAAGCCAGTTCATCCAGATCATAGAGCCAGGGGCGGGGATCGGCTGCATGGTCATCCAGGGTCTGGCGGGCAAACCCGGTGATGGCGTCGTAGGTGTCGTAGCGGTCATTGTAATGAACGAAATTCACGGCCAGTTCCCGCCGGACGATGAGTTCATCCAGGAAGGAGCGCCGGTCTTCCGAGGATGCTGCCGGGAGTAAAGGATCTGGTGAGGTCCCCCCGGCGTGATCATTCAGGGCCAGCACGATCTGCAGCGGCGAGATCTGACCGAAGTGGAGGTAGGGTGAAAGATCCGACGTCCTGCCATGGGCCGGATCATTGCGATCCGCTGCATAGCCGGCAAGACCCGAATGGAGGAAGTCTTCCAGAAGCTCCTGTGCCCGATCCTCCCCGCCGGCATAGCAGCGGGAGACCGGCGGGACGGAGGGGTCGATGTTCAATCCGGCAAAGATCCGGCGGATGGACTCTTCATCGGAGCGGGCGGATTCGAGATCCCCGGGCAGGGTTTGGCGGACCAGTTCGGTTTCCGTCAGCGGCAGGGTGTATTCAGACAGCAGACGTTCGATCTTGCGCCGGATGGTGGCCGCTGAGTATTCTTCTTTGGAGGAGACGGTCTCGACAGGGATCAGCACATTGGTCTCGACCTGGATCATCTTGCAGGGAACCGCTTTTGCCGTTTCCCGCCGCCAGGTTTTTTCGTGTCGGAGGGAACCGCCGTCCGCCACGAGGAGCGCCGCCCGGCGCGCCAGTTCCTGCGCGCCCCGGGCCGGGTCGGTGGGCTGAAGGAGGAAGGGGATGGAACGGGATGAAAGGTTTCGGGCCACATCCAGCAGGCCTTCCTCCATGAAATGGTAGTGACGAAGGGTGGCATGGGGATAAGCATCGGTGACCCCGAAATATACCAGCAGGGGCAGTGCCAGACGGTTCGCTTCGCGCAGGGCATATTCCAGGGCGTGGTTTCCCCGGGTGCGCTGGGCGGTCTGCATCCAGTAGAGGACGAACTCCCCATTCGTCCGGATGGGGAGTTCATTCAGAGGGCGGAGTCGTTCATCCTGGATCATGGTATCACCTATATATCCAGGGCGATCCGGCCATCCTGGATCTCAATGATCCGGTCAGCCTTCTCTGCGATGCGGCGATCGTGGGTGATGACCACAAAGGTGGTGCCCATGGTTTCATTGATCTCCCGGAGGAGGTTGTAGATGGTCTCCGTGGTGTCTGAATCCAGATTGCCGGTGGGTTCATCGGCGAGGATGATCTTCGGACGGTTCATCAGCGCCCGGGCAATGGCGGTACGCTGCTGCTGACCGCCGGACATTTTGGTGGCGTTGTTGTTCTTGACCTTGGCAAGTCCCACCAGGTCCATGATCTCATGGGCCCTTGTCAGATCCGCTGCCGGGACTTTGCCGTGCCGGATGCGATAGGGCATCAGGACGTTTTCCAGCGCCGTGAATTCAGGCAGGAGGTAATGGAACTGGAAGATGAAACCCAGGGTCTCATTGCGCAGGATGGCCAGTTCTTTCTTGTTCATCCGGTCTGTCCGTCTGCCGTTGATGCAGACTTCGCCGTTGGTGGGCTGATCCAGTGTGCCGACAATGTTGAGCAGTGTACTTTTACCGCTGCCGGACTGGCCGATGATGGAATTGAAGGAGCCTTCGGGGATCTCCAGATCCAGGTCGTGGAGGACGTGGGTCTGGAAGGGACCGGCACCGTAAATTTTGTTGATTTTTTTTAATTCGATGACATTAGGCATTTCGGATCACCTCGATGGGGTTCAGTTTGGAGGAGCGTCGGGCCGGGATCAGAGCCGCCAGTGTGGATACCAGGATGGCGAAACCGGCTGACAGGGCAATGAAGGCGGGATCGATGTAGAGCGGAACGACGGGGGTGCCGTCGGGATTGACGGCGAATTTGGTGAAGGCAAAGGCCAGGCCCAGACCCAGGAGGATGCCCAGGATCGCCCCGGCGATGCCCAGCATCAGGCCCTGGAGCAGAAAGATCTGACTGGCAGACCCATCCTGGATGCCCATGGCCTTGAGGATCCCGATCTGCCGCGATTTCTGGACCACGGTGATGGCCAGGACGCTGGCGATGCCTAAAAGGACCGAGATCATGACGAAGACCTGGATCATGTAGCTGGATACGCTCTGTCCGTTGAGTCCCGATAACAGGGCCGCGTTCTGGTCTTTCCAGTTGTCGACGGTGAGTCCGGCGCTCTGATTGGCCTGAATATCAGCGGCAATGGTGTCCGCTGCAAAGACATCCTCCACCTGCATTTCGATGCCGGTGATGGCGTCGTCATAGGAGAACATGGACTGAGCGGTCTCCACGGTGGTGAGCACCCAGGAGCTGTTCAGATTGGCGACCTGCAGATCGAAGAACCCAGTGACTTTCAGCCTGTAGGTTTCCCCGAAGCTGGCAATGACGTCCACTTCATCGCCCATGGCGATGCCGGCCTCGTCGCGCAGGCCGATCCCGATGACGGCTTCATCCTTGTTCCGGGGCAGAGTGCCCGCCACCATCTGTTCCCCGACTTTGTAGATGCCTTCGGCATCGGCAAAGGACAGGCCGCGGACGAGGATGGAGAAATTATCATCATCCACCGTGACCAGAGCCGGTCCGTCGGCGGCTTGTGATACGTGTTTGACGCCGGGGTAGTTGGCGGCCACATCATCGAGGATGGGCTGATAATCCCGGATCAGTTTGTCATCGGCAGTGCTTTCAATGGAGATCTGGGGCTGACTGCCGATGGTGGTGTCCACCAGGTCGATCTGCAGGCCCTGGATCAGAGATCCGATGAAGATCTGGACGGAGACCCCGATGGCGATGCCCAGTGCAATGAGGAAGGTCTGTCCTTTGCTGGACTTTAAGAAACGCAGGGCGATACTAAATGCCAGTTTCATTGCCGACACCTCCTTCCAGATCAGCCAGGTCACGTAACGAATGGATGATGAGATCGGCCTTCAGCACCTCGGCCCGGTCCTCCAGCTTGTTGATGGCGTTGCCCCCCACCCAGATTTTGACCTGATCGTCCGCGGCGCGGATACCTTCGATGATCCTGCGCGTGGAGACCAGATGGTAGGGATTGGAGATGCTGATGGCGATGTAGTCGATGGGCTGGCTGGCGAGTCCGGCTTCAAAGACCCGCAGCGGCGTGTTGCCGCCGACGAAGATCGTATCATAGCCATGGATGGTCAGGATGTCTGTCACCATGCGGGCCCCCACATCGTGATATTCTTCCGGGGGACACAGGACCGCCACGGTCTTGCCCCTGGGGGTGGCTGTGGCATTGCGCTCGGCCTGGACAAAGGGCAGAAGATTTTCGATGATGGTCTTGATGATGGAGGTCCGGACATGTTCCTTCCAGATGTCCACATTTTCATCGTCGGTTTTGACCATGGCGTTGAGCGCCGCCGTCAGGAGTTCTTCGTAAATCTCCAGGATGGAGTATTTCTTTTCTTTCATTAATTCAAGGATGAACCGCAGGGCTTCGTAGCGGTCCTCCGTTTCCAGTATTTTCACGAAATCATTGAAATAGGGATTCATTGTTTCACCTCTGCTTGTTATGTTGAACGTATTATAACACGGTATGAAATAATTTGAAGTAATGAATTGAAATAATATTGATATTTAACACGTAATGTGTTTTAATGAAGGCAATGAAGGAATTTATTTTCCTTCCAAAGAAAGTAAATGACAGCATTCGCCGCAATAAATGTTGAATTTCCAATGCATTTTCAGATTTGAGCGGACCGCCGCGCTGCAGTTGCCGCTTCTGGACCCAATCAGCGTAAAACAGCAGGTATCACAAATAGTGGTATTAAACAACTGTTAGCGAAGAAGCACTGCCGGATCCGGCAATCTCGTTTCTGTGACTGGTTCAGTGCTGAAAAAGCGCCGATCATCAGTTACAGCGCGGGCCGCTGAACGGTTCCCAGGGGTCAGAAACGCCTGATCGCGAACCATTGATGACGAAACCAATATACCGGGAGGTGTTGAGTCAGGAAACTTAGTTTCCGGGACCATCATGAACAATTTAATTTCAAGCAGAATGAAAGAACTTCGCAAAGACCGCGGACTGACTCAGAAAGCGGTGGCTGCTTCACTGGGGATCGGTCAGACCACCGTGGCCAATTATGAAAACGGGACCCGGTTCCCCGATCTTGACAAATTAGGGGAGATCGCCGATCTCTATGAGGTCAGCGTGGACTACCTGCTGGGGCGGTCCGCCTCTGCAGAACCGGAACCCATGACCCGGGAACCGGCCCAGAGCGATCTGACCTATGATTTCCGGGATTACATGACCAGCCTGCTGGAAGGGGATAAAAAACGGATCCGCAAGATCATGATGGCGCTCATCGCATCCGATCTGTCGTCCCATGACATCTATCGGGATTACCTGGCCCGGTCGCTGACAGAAACCGGAACGCTCTGGGAACGCGGGGATCTGCCCATCTGGAAGGAACACTTCATTTCAGAAATGACCCTGGAGAACATGGCGCTGATCAAGAGCCGCAAGCAGGGAGAGTTTGAAAAAACACGGCCCCTTTTGGCGGTGGTGCCGGGGGCGGAAGCCCATTCCATCGGGATCCGGATGATCAGCGATGAATTGGAGGCCATCGGCTACCAGGTGATCTTCCTGGGCAACAATATTCCATCTGAGAATATCATCCAGGCGATCCGGGAAAACCGGCCCATGGCCGTCCTGATGTCTGTGACCATGCCGCAGCACGTGGATTCGGTGAAACTGCTCATCGAAAAAATCAAGCAGACCTTCGGCACCAAGACCCCGACCATCCTCATCGGCGGATCAGCCTTTGACCGGATGAAATATGTGGAGACCGTCACCGGAGCAGATAAATACTGCAAGACCTACCTGGACATTGAAAAGAACCTGAAACGCATATAAGACAATCAAGACAAACAAAAACAAATAAAAACAAATAAAAACAAATAAAACAAACAAGATATATCAGATATACATATAAACTAG
>CAYYVR010000097.1:0-10152 GCA_964475185.1 uncultured Clostridium sp.
ACCTGGTGCTGATCAGGACTTTGAGTAGGTAATACGTGAGAAGTTAACAATAAAGAGGCGGACATAAAAAAAGGCAAAAGATGCGGTCAGGGTAATCTGTACTGGTCTGAACGTTTGAGGGCTTGCTATTGCGTTGTGCACTCGTCCCCCTTCATATATAATTTAGTAGTACAAATACGCTTAAAACCAATAGAGCAACTGTCTGGTCTTTCAAGGCCGGACCAGCGAAAGATCAGGATGGAACACGCCATGAATGAAACAACGGAAATCACTTCGGATCTCATGATCAAAACCGAACACCTCTTTCATTATTATCAGGATTATGATGAAGAGGGCAATCAGACCGAAATCAATGAAGAAGATGTCCACTATTCGATCCGGGACATCACACTGGACATACCCAAGGGTCAGTTTCTATGTATCCTGGGGCACAACGGATCGGGTAAGTCGACGCTGGCCAAGCATTTCAACGCACTGCTTCTGCCGGTTTCCGGCGGCATCTGGGTGGATTCCATCGATGCCACAGACCCCGACAACACCTGGGAAGTCCGTTCCCGGGCCGGCATGGTATTCCAGAACCCTGACAATCAGATGGTGGCCACCATCGTGGAAGAGGACGTTGCGTTCGGGTGCGAAAACCTGGGGATCCCCCCGGCCAAGATCCGCAAGCGGGTCGAATCGGCCCTGAAGGATGTGGGCATGTATGAATTCCGCAAGCATGCGCCGCATCTCCTGTCCGGCGGACAGAAGCAGCGGATCGCCATCGCCGGGATCCTGGCCATGCGGCCCAAGTGCATCATCTTTGATGAGCCCACGGCCATGCTGGACCCCTCCGGCCGCAATGAAGTCATGGAGACGGTGCGGGAACTCAACCGGGTCTTCGGCATCACCGTCATCCACATCACCCACTACATGGAAGAGGCTGTCCAGGCGGACCGCATCGTGGTGGTGGATCAGGGCGAGGTCGTCATGGATGACACCCCGGTCAACGTATTTTCCCGCGTCAGTGAAATCAAAGCCATCGGGCTGGATGTCCCGCAGATCACCGAAGTTGCCTTTCTGCTTCGAGAAGCCGGCGTGGCCATCGACACCCATATTCTTACTATCGATGAAATGGTGGATAAATTATGTCAATTAAAGCAGAAAATGTAACCTTTGAATATTCACCGGGCACCCCCTTTGCCAAGAAAGCCCTGGATAACATCACCATGGAGATCCCCGACGGGAAGTTCGTGGCGCTGATCGGCCACACCGGATCCGGCAAGTCCACGATGATCCAGCATTTCAACGGGCTGATCAAACCGACTTCGGGCAGGATCTTCGTGGATGGTCAGGACATCCACGGCGAGGGCGTCCATAAAGCGGACATCCGCAAGAAAGTCGGCCTGGTGTTCCAGTATCCCGAGTACCAGCTGTTTGAAGAAACGGTGGAAAAGGATGTGGCCTTCGGCCCCGGGAATCTGAACCTCAGTGAAGAGGAGATCGATGTAAGGGTCCGCCGCGCCATGGATCTGGTGGGGTTGGATTTTGAAGAATTCCGCAGCAAAAGCCCCTTTGAGCTCTCCGGCGGTCAGAAACGGCGCGTCGCCATCGCCGGTGTCGTGGCCATGGAACCCAAAGTCCTGATCCTGGATGAACCCACGGCGGGACTGGATCCCAGAGGCCGGGAAGAGATCCTCTCCCAGCTCAAGAAACTGCACCAAAGCTACGGCATGACCACCATCCTGGTGTCCCATTCCATGGAAGATGTGGCGGATCTTGCCGATGTCGTCATCGTCATGCACAACGGCAAAGTCGTCATGACGGATGTGCCCCGGGTCATTTTCTCCCGCGTGGAGGAACTGGAAGCCATGGGCCTGGCATCGCCTCAGGTCACCTATCTGATGCGCCGTCTGAAAAAGCAGGGCTTTGACGTGCCCGACGATATCATCCATGTCCGGGAGGCCGCGGCGGCCATTGCCCGGGCACTGGAAAAAGGCGGTGACTGCAAATGATCAAGAATATCACCATCGGCCAGTACATTCCCAGTGAATCGGTGATCCATCAACTGGACCCGCGCACCAAGATCATGGCCACGATCTTTTTTATCACCTCCTTGTTCCTGGTCCGCAATTTCACCGCCTATGCAGTGGTTTTCGGCCTGATCCTGATGATCACATTTCTTGCCCGGCTGAAGGTTTCCTTCCTCTACAAGGGGCTCAAAGCCGTCTTTGTGATCATTCTGTTCACCGCCGTGTTAAACCTGTTCATCACCCGGGGTGCCGGAGAGCCCCTGGTCCAGCTGGGATTCCTCCGCATCTACCGGGAAGGTCTTCGCCTGGCCATCTTCATGAGTCTTCGGCTGATCCTGCTGATCATGGGCACCTCGCTGCTGACCCTGACCACTTCGCCCATCGAACTCACCGATGGCATCGAAAAGCTCCTGAATCCGTTCCGGCGCTTCGGCGTTCCCTCCCATGAACTGGCCATGATGATGAGCATCGCCCTGCGCTTCATCCCCACCCTGATGGATGAAACGGACAAGATCATGAAAGCTCAGATGGCCCGCGGGGCGGACTTTGAATCGAAAAATCTGGTCAAGAAAGCCAAGAGCCTGATCCCCATCCTGGTACCGCTGTTCATCTCCTCCTTCCGCCGGGCCGAAGATCTGGCCATGGCCATGGAAGCACGCTGCTACCGCGGCGGAGAGGGACGGACCCGTATGAAGGAACTGGCCTATCGCAAACGGGACTACATCGCCTACGCGATCCTCATTGTCTATCTGGCACTGGTCATTGCAGTCGGTCTCAAACGCCTGGCCCTGCCATGATGGGACCGTCTGTGAACCGATGCGGGGATGAGGGAGAACTCAGAAACATCCGCCTGACCCTGGAATTTGACGGAGCCGCCTTCAATGGCTGGCAGGTCCAGCTCAGCGGCCGCACCGTCCAGGGCGAGATCGAGGCGGCCATTTTAAAGGTCACCGGGGAAACCGTTCGCGTCACCGGCTGCTCCCGAACGGATGCCGGGGTCCACGCCAGAACTTTTGTCATGAATTTTCACACCCGGACCACCATTCCGGCTGAGCGGCTGCGCCATCCGCTGAACAATGCGCTGCCCCCGGACATCCGGATCCGCGACAGCCGGCGCGTCCCGCCGGCGTTCAATGCCCGCCGGCACGCCGTGGCCAAGACCTATGTCTACCGGTTCCTCAATGCCGATACAGAGCCGGCCATCGGCCGGGATTACATCGCCCTGGAGCGGGGGACGCTGGATGAGACGGCCATGCGGGCCGCCCTGCCGCTTTTTGTCGGGACCCACGATTTCCGGGCGTTCATGTCCCAGGGATCCTCCGTGGTCTCCACGGTGCGGACCATCCACAGCATCCGTCTGGACCGGACGGAGGATCTCTTCACGCTGACCGTCACCGGCAGCGGCTTTTTGTACAACATGGTCCGCATCATCGTCGGCACCCTGTTTTATGTGGGGCACGGGACGCGCTCCCCGGAGGATGTCCGCCTGGCCATTGAGACGGGGGATCGCGACCGCGCCGGGAAAGTGGCGCCGGCCCGGGGGCTGATGCTGGATGAGGTCATTTACGAGGGGGATCCGGAAACGGAGCGGAGGTGACCATGGAAGAACTGGCCTATTTTTTCAGAGGCGGCTGGGAAGACTACGTATTCAAAGCCTTCTCACCCGTCCATTTCCTTTTGCTGGCCATCGCCCTGGCCGGCAGCCTCCGGATCATCCGGTCACGGCGCCGCCTGGCAGCGGATCCCGACCGCCGGCTGAAGAAGATCCTGCTGGCCGGTCTGCTGGCCGAGCAGATCCTTCAGTACGGCTGGTATGCCCTGGCCGGTACCTTTACCCTGGGAGACGGTCTGCCGCTCTATATCTGCCGCACGGCCATCCTTGCCCTGATCCTTGCCCTGGTCACCGGCCGGCCGCTCCTGCGCAGCCTGGCGGTCTACTGGGGCACCTTCGGCGGGATCCTGGCGCTGCTCATCCCGGTGGTCTACCCCATGCATTTTCCCCACATCACCAACCTGACCTATTTCGGCGGGCATACCATCATGGTCTGGACCGTGACCTACATCCTGGCGGTGGAAGGGTTCACCCCGGATGCAAAGGGCCTGCGGTTTTGTCTGATCTTCACTAACGTCTTCAATCTGGCGGTATTATGGCTCAATCCCCGCATCAGCGGCAACTACAGCTATTTTGAATTCGCCCCGGTCTGGCCGGACTTTTTTTCGGCGCTGCCCCGGCCGGTGTACATCGCGCTGATCTTTCTGATCTATAACCTGCTGATCCTTTTCATCCACGGGATCTTCACCCGGATCGGAAACAGAGCGCACCCATCGCCGGGGCCGCGGCGCTGAAGCGTCCGGTCCAACACGCCATCGGATAGACCGCAGCGGTCTGCCGGACAGCCATCCCTGAATGAACAAGGAGAAACCAATGATTTTGTATAACAACAGCCCGTCCCGGAAGGATCACCCGGGGGAGGTGCTGGTATGAGAACTCAGCTGCCGCCCATGGATCAGAAACTGGGCATCCGGATCCTGGCCTACGTCGCCGGCATCTTCATCCTGGCAATGGGCGTGGCCTTTTCCGTCAATTCCCAGCTGGGTGTTTCCCCCGTCAGTTCACTGCCCTATGTCATGAGCCTGATCACCGGCATCACCATGGGAACGACGACCATTCTGGTCTACCTCTTGTTCGTCCTGATTCAGATCCTGGTCCTGCGCAGGGACTTTCAGTGGATCAGCCTGGCCCAGCTCCTGTTTTCGGTGCTGTTCGGATATTTCATCGACTTCACCCGCTTCCTGCTGGGGGATTTCCGATTCCCAACCTATGCCGGCCAGCTGGCCATGCTGGGCATTTCCATCGTCCTCATCAGTATCGGCGTCGTCCTCTACGTCAACGCCAACATCATCAACATGCCCATGGAAGCCATGACTGCAGCGGTGCGGGACAAGATCCTGACCAGGCTGACCTTTTCCGATGTCAAGATCCTGTTGGACACCACCGTGGTGGTGATCTCCGTCCTGTTCTCGCTGATGTTTTTGGGCGGGGTCCAGGGCGTCCGGGAAGGCACCGTTCTCAGTGCACTGCTCATCGGCCAGGTCATGAAGCGGATCCACCGCTTCATCGTTCCGGCCCTGCACCGGGCAATCTACTAAGGGCATGTGATCCGTCAGAGAAATGTCCGTCATTTGGATGATCGGTGATCTGCCAGCGTCATCTGCCATCGGGCGGTCTGCAGCCGGGTCGGAGAATGCCGGGTTTTCAGGGGCAGCTGCCGTGAAATCAAAATTTAGCCCGGGAAACGGGCAAAAAGATGGCAATAAGGTCCATTTAGGCGCAATTTCTGTTTGACACAGGACGGTGGGCATATTATAATACTAGT
The DNA here is from genome assembly GCA_964475185.1 of uncultured Clostridium sp. Lineage (GTDB taxonomy): Bacteria > Bacillota > Clostridia > Clostridiales > Clostridiaceae > JG1575. The sequence continues at coordinate 5,390 of CAYYVR010000097.1, forward strand.
GTTTGTTATATGAAAAAGTACGGATTCACTAGCCCCGAATCCTATTTTTTACAGCGGACAGTAAAACGGGAGGTTTAAAGATGAAATCATATTTAGCGAAAGCTGGAGAAATTGAAAGAAAATGGTACGTAGTCGATGCTGCCGGAAAGCCTCTTGGTAGAGTGGCTAGTCAGGTTGCATCAATCTTAAGAGGAAAGAACAAACCTGAGTTCACTACCAATGTAGACACAGGTGATTTTGTAATAATCATTAATGCTGAGCTGGCCGTTCTGACCGGTAAGAAACTGGATCAGAAAATGCTGCGCCACCATTCCCACTATCCGGGCGGTCTGAAGGAAACTCCTTACAGGATCGTCATGGAAAAGAAGCCTGAGTTCGCCATGACTGAAGCAGTCAGAAGAATGCTGCCCAAGGGACCCCTTGGCCGTCAGATGGCTACAAAGCTCAAGGTATACAGAGGATCGGAACATCCTCATGCTGCACAGAATCCAGAGATCCTGGAACTGAAGTACTAAGGGGAGGTAATCAGTAATGGCAAAAGTTCAATACATGGGCACAGGAAGAAGAAAGAAATCCGTTGCGAGAGTAAGACTTGTTCCAGGCGAAGGCAAAGTGATCATTAACAAGAGAGAATTTGAAAACTATTTTCCGCTGGAAACCACCCGTCTGATCGTTAATCAGCCCCTGGAGCTGGTTGGCCTGAAGAACACCTTTGATGTTCTGGTCAATGTACATGGCGGCGGAACCACCGGACAGGCAGGAGCCATCCGTCACGGAATCTCCAGAGCTCTGATCAAATCCGATGAAAACCTGAAATCCGAATTGAAGAAAGCTGGATTCCTCACCAGAGACTCCAGAATGAAGGAAAGAAAGAAATACGGTCTGAAGAAGGCTCGTAAATCTCCTCAGTTCTCCAAGAGATAACAGGCTCATCAGTTCGAATCAAATATTCACCATCAGACAAAGGATGTTTTACAAGGTCAAAGCCTTGGGAACATCCTTTTTCAGCGCCCGGTTGCAATTACCTGCCACCGTGCTAAAATATACAGGCCTATCATTTTTCCAATCAGGGATTTCATCACGTTCCAAAGGGGAGAGAGAGATGTACCAGTTGAAAATCGACGATCACCACAGCCTGATCAGGGCCTTTCACACCGATGATCTCCTCCGGGGAACATTCAATGAGCTGGCCGGCGCCGTTTTCGGCATCGATTTTGAACCCTGGTATGGCAGGGGGCTTTGGACGGACAATTACATCCCGTATTCGATCCTGGCCGGCGATGAGATCATTGCCAATGTATCGGTGAGTCCCATGGAATTCATCCATGAAGGCCAACCGGTCCGTCTGATCCAGCTGGGGACGGTGATGACCCGGGCCGGTCACCGCGGGCAGGGGTGGATCCGCCGCCTCATGGCGGCAGTGGAACAGGATTTTGGCGACAGGACGGACGGTGCGTTTCTTTTTGCCAATGACCGGGTCGTGGATCTGTATCCCCGGTTCGGCTACCGCAGGAGTCATGAAGTTCGCTACGCAAAACCGGTCACCGGAGGGGTCGGGGCGGCCCGACGGGTTTCCCTGCGCGAAGCGGATGTCTGGCAGGCGTTTGCCGGTGTGATGCGGTCCAGTCAGATCCAGAATGATCTGTGGCTGCCCCGGCAGGCGGAGCTGACGCTTTTCCATGTGCTGGGGGATCTGACGGAGGATGTCTATACCCTCGATGACGGAGAGATCTGGGCCATCGCCGAGATCAGCGGCCCGACCCTGCGGCTGCATCAGATCTTCAGCCCGAAGCCGGTGGATCTTCACCGCGTCACCCAGTCCTTCGGCCCCGCCATCCGGCGGGCGGAACTTGGCTTCACCCCGCTGGCCAGGGACGGCTTTTCCGGAGAACCGCTCCGGGAGGAAGACACCACGCTGTTTGTGAAAGGCGCCTGGTTTGAGACCTTTGAAGCCCATGGGCTGAGGGTTCCCGGCCTTGCCCGTACGTAACGGGAGAACAGCCATTTCCGAGATGAATGATCATTGATATAATGAGTACCATATAACGGAGGTTACCATGCGAATTGTAATTGGAGGCGGCGGAAAGGTGGGGGCATTCCTGGTCCAGGAACTGTCCAAGGCCAATCATGACGTTTTTTTAATAGAAATCAAGGAAAAGATCCTGCAGGACATCATCGACATGAATGATGTCACCGGCATCGTCGGGAACTGCGCCGATTATGAGACCCTCATCGAAGCGGAGGTCCATCATGCGGACATGTTCATCGCGGTGACCAGCTCCGATGAGGTCAATATGGTCTCTTCGATCCTGGCGAAGAATCTGGGCGCCCACCACACCACCGTGCGGGTGCGCAATCCCATTTACACCAATAAGAACGGCATGCTCAACAAAGCACTGGGACTGGATCTTCTGATCAACCCGGACTTTGAGGCGGCCATCCACATCGCCGATGTCATCCGCAACTCCCATGCGCTGAACATTGAAAGCTTCTCCAAGAACCGGGTCAGCCTCATCGAGCTCCACATCGACGAGGGCAGCAAGCTCCACGATATGCCGCTGACTGAATTCCGGCAGAAGTTCGGAGCGATCCTGGTCACGGTCATTGAACGCAACGGCGAGATCATCATTCCGGAAGGATCCACCCGGCTCCTGAGCGGCGATAATTTCTTCATTGTCGGAGAGCGCAGCGCCATCAGCAATTTTTACCGAATGGTGGGCCGGGATGAGAAGATCATCCACAGCGTGCTGATCCTGGGCGGAGGCCACATTTCCTATTATCTGGCAAAAATGCTGGAAGCCAGCGGCAAGGAGATCACGATCCTTGAAGTGGACAGCGCCAGAGCCGAAGAACTCTCCGATCAGCTCCCCTTTGTCCGGGTCCTGCAGGGGGACGGCTCCGATCAGGACTTCCTGGAGGAGGCCCGGATCGGGTCCTATGACTGCATGGTGACGCTGACGGGGATCGATGAGGAAAATATCATCGCCTCGCTGTTCGGCCTCCACAAGGGGGTCCAGAAGATCATCACCAAGGTCAACCGGACCAACATCCTCAAGCTCCTGAAAAACCAGGGCATCGATGCGGTGGTGACGCCGAAATTCCTCGTGGCCAACCGGATCCTGAAAAAGGTCCGCTCCGTGGAATCCTCCCGCTCTTCCAACGTGGATGACATTTACCGCATTGCCGGCAACAATGCCGAAGCCCTGATGTTCACCATCAACCGCGAAAGCCGGACCCTGGGCATCCCCCTGAAGGATCTGCCCATCCGCCATGATGTCATCATTGCCTGTCTGATCCGTGACAACCAGATCATTTACCCCGGCGGCAACGATTCGATCCAGTGCGGTGACCAGGTGCTCATTGTCACCACCAGCAAGCTCTTTGATGACATTGATGACATTCTGGAGGTCAAACCATGAACTACGGCATCGTATCATGGGCACTGGGACGCGTCTTATGGGTGGAAGCCAGCCTGATGATCTTTCCGGTCATCGTTTCCCTCATCTACCGGGAAGGGGCTGCAACGACCAGTGCGTTCCTCATGACCATGCTGTTTCTGTTTTTTTTCGGGACCCTTCTGGGCCGGAAAAAACCGGAGATCATCAAACTGTATACCAAGGAGGGACTGGTCATCACGGGACTGTCCTGGGTGTTCCTCTCCGTGTTCGGGGCGCTGCCCTTCTGGATCTCACGGGAGATCCCTTCCATAGTGGATGCTTTTTTTGAGACTGCCTCGGGCTTCACCACGACGGGGGCCAGTATCCTGGTCGATGTCGAAGCCCTGTCCCACTCCATGCTGTTCTGGCGGAGCTTCACTCATCTCATCGGCGGGATGGGGATCCTGGTGTTCACCATGGCCATCCTGCCCCGGATGGGAGACGATACGGTGCACATCATGAAGGCGGAGGTCCCGGGACCGGTCTTCGGCAAGATCGTCTCCAAGACCGGCAGCACGGCGCGGATCCTGTACATTGTCTACCTGATCATGTGGGCTTTGACGGTCCTCTTTCTTCTCCTGGGCGGCATGCCTCTGTTTGATTCCATCGTCCACGGCTTCGGTGCCGCCGGGACCGGCGGGTTCGGGATCCGCAACGGATCCTTATTGCCCTACAACAGCGCGTACAGTGAAATGGTCCTGGGCGTTGCCATGATCCTGTTCGGGGTCAATTTCAACCTCTATTTCTTCATGATCGCCGGCAACTGGAAACTGACCTTCAAAAACGAGGAACTCCGGTGGTATCTGGGCATCATCACGGCAGCCATTATCTACATCAGTTTCTCTCTGCGCGGGTTCTACGACACCCTTGGGGAACGGCTGCGCCATGTCTTCTTCACGGTATCATCCATCATCACCACCACCGGCTTCACCACGGAAGACTACGGCCAGTGGCCCATCCAGACTCATATCATCCTGCTGATCCTGATGTTCATCGGCGCCATGGCCGGATCAACCGGCGGCGGGATCAAGATCTCCCGTGTGGCCATTCTGCTTCGCAACTCAATGGCTGAGATCAGACGTGTCCGTGAACCGAAGCGGACGCTGGTGGTCCGCTATGAAAACCGGGCGCTGCCCAAAGGCATCACTGAAAGTGTCCTGAAGTATCTGGCGGTCTACGTTTTTCTCTTCTGGTTCCTGGTCATTGCCATCTCCCCGGACGTACCGGATTTCGTGTCCAGTTTCTCCGCCGTGGCAGCCACCATCAATAACATCGGACCCGGCCTGAGCATGGTGGGACCCACCTCCAGCTATGCCGATTTTTCCA
>CAYYVR010000098.1:0-10119 GCA_964475185.1 uncultured Clostridium sp.
CACCCCTTCGGCTGATCAGGCGTCAGCGGCCAAATGTCAGACTACAGAAGGGCAGCCTAATAAAAAGCCGGCAGACGGAGATCAAAGTGATCGCAGTCTGCCGGCTTTTTTTATGTTTTTTAAGAGCCCCATCCCCTTCGCTGATGGACCGTCTTCTTATTTCCTTCAGTTTGCTCCCTTCAGTTTGCTCCCTTCGGTTTGTTCCATTCGGTTTAATTTATGGGTCTGATGGACGAAGTAAAGAGGTGCCTACCCTTTGACCTCCTCCAGCCAGTAGACTTGTGCTTCGGGGAACCCAGACGCCGTATCGATGATGGCGGCGGATGCCCGGGAGTGGCCCCGGGGCTCAGCTGCCGATCCGGGATTGAGGACCAGGATGCCGTTTTCCCGGGTGTTGCAGGGAACATGGGTGTGGCCGTACAGCACCGCCTGGCAGCCGGCCCGTTCGGCCTCCTCCAGGAGCAGACGGTGGGTATGATAAACATCAAAGGTATGGCCGTGGGTCAGCAGGAAGCGCAAGCCATCGCCTTCATAGATCTGCTGGACGGGATACAGGGTGGAATAATCCATGTTTCCCGCCACGCAGATGACTTCCATCTCATATTCGATGTCCCGGTCGCGGACATCATGACACAGGTCCCCCAGGCAGAAGACGGTCTGGGCTCCTTTTTGCTGAAACAACCGGAAAGCCTGATCCACAGCCCTCCTGTTGCGATGACTGTCGGAAATGACGCCGATGATCAAAGCTTTTTGAGCTCCCGGCGTAATCCCTGCAGTGCTCTGCCCCGGTGAGAGACCCGGTTTTTTTCAATGGCAGAGGCTTCTGCGAAGGTTTTTGTCAGGTCGCTGGAGAAAAAGAGCGGATCATAGCCGAAGCCCTGGAATCCCTTTTCTTCTTCGATGACATAGCCCAGAGTCTCCCCCTGGACGCGAATTTCCTTTTTATGGCCCAGCAGGACCATGGCGCAGACAAACCGCGCCGTCCGCTGCTCCATGGGCACACCGGCCAGCGCTGCGAGGAGTTTACGGTTATTGGCCGCATCATCGCCCTGTTTTCCGGCAAAGCGTGCGGAGTAGACCCCGGGCGCGCCGTCCAGATGATCGACGCAGAGACCGGAATCATCGGCCAGGACCATGATCTCCTTGTAGGACTTTTTATCTTTCTTTGACCCGTTTGCCTTTTCCGTCTCCCTGATATGGTCATAGATCGCCCTGGCTTTGATATGGGCGTTCTCCATAAAGGTCTCGCCCGTCTCTTCCGGTTCCAGCCGAATGCCTTCGTCTTTCAGGGAGTGGACTTCATAGCCGAATTCGGCCATGACTGCCCGGATCTCCCGGATCTTATGCTGATTATTCGATGCAACCACGATCTTCATAATGAAGTGCCCTCCTGAATGGTCAGGATCTGTCGGATCCCCTGTTCGGCCTGGGTGAGCATCTGATCCATTTCCCCCCGGGTGAAGGTGCGGCCTTCACCGGTGCCCTGGATCTCAATGAACTCGCCTTTTTCATTCATGATCACATTCATGTCCACCTCGGCCCTGGCGTCTTCCAGATAACACAGATCGGCCATGGCTTCCCCGTCCACCAGGCCCACACTGAGGGCCCCGACCTGTCCGGTCAGGGGCGATCGTTTCAGCAGACCCTGCTCCACCAGGCGGCGGCAGGCCAGGACCAGGGCCCGGTAGCCTCCGTTGATGGAGGCGCAGCGAGTCCCGCCGTCGGCCTGAAGGACATCACAGTCCACCATCAGCGTACGCTCACCCAGCAGGCTGAAGTCCACCACCGAGCGCAGGGAGCGTCCGATGAGACGCTGGATCTCACTGGAGCGTCCGTCCAGTTTCAGCCGGTTGATGTCACGCTGTTTTCTCGTGTTGGTGGAACCGGGCAGCATGCTGTATTCCGCTGTCAGCCAGCCCCGGCCGCTTCCGATCAGAAAAGGCGGAACTTTGGTGTCAAAGGACACCGTGCACAGCACCTTGGTCCGCCCCTGTTCCACCAGAACGGATGCCAGCGGGTTCTCAGTAAAGTCATCCGTGAATGAGACCGGTCTGATCTCATGGTTTTGACGATTATCCCCTCTCATGGGTCACCTCTCAAATACTCGATAAATTTCATCTTTTGCAACGGCTTCCACCGCTCGTTTTTCAGTGCCGTCCATCAGCCATATCCCCGGCTGTGCACTGACCCGGCCGATGATGGCCGCCTCGATGCCGGCGTTTTTCAGTTCCTCAATGAGCCGGTCGGGATCTTCTGTGCCGAAGAGCATGGCGCCGGAACTGATGAGTTTGGTTTCATCCAGGCCCAGTGCCCGGGTCAGTTTCAGGGTCACTTCATGGAACGGGAACAGCTGCTGGTCCAGCGTGGCGCCCATGCCGCTGGATTGGACGACCTCATAGACGCCGCCCAGGATCCCGCCTTCGGTCACATCATGCATGGAATGGACCCCCAGGGTCCTGCCGATGCGCCCTTCCGGGATCACTGACAGAAGATCCCTGAACCCGTCGATGGTTTTCAGCTCCTCTTTCGTCAGTACCTGCCGGGCCGTATCCCGACAGACATCTGCCAGGATCAGTGTCCCTTCGATGCCCAGGAATTTTGACACCACCAGCGCATCGCCGGCTTGCAGTCCGGCCGAATAGATCTCCTCGCCATAGGGAACTTTGCCGATGGCTGTCACCGACACGATGGGTCGATTGACACTGTCGGTGACCTCTGTGTGTCCGCCCAGGATCTGCAGACCGTGGGCAAGGCAAAGCGTGTGCAGTTCCCTCATGATCTGGTCCAGGACCTGCGGGCCGGAACCCGGCGGCAGGAGCACCGTCACCAGCAGCCCGATGCCTTCGGCGCCGGAGGTGGCAATGTCATTCATATTGATGTTGAAGGCGATGGTGCCCAGATCCGATTCAGCCGCTGTCACCGGATCGGTGGAGACCACCAGCGTCTGATCGGCAATTTTGATGTAACTGCAGTCTTCCCCCAGCTTCCCTGCCATCAGGACATCCGGCCGGAGAGCGCCCCGGTATTCATTCAAGAGCCGCACCAGATGGTCAGCCGTCAGTTTTCCAGTTTCCATGTTACCTTCCCTTAGTGTCTTCGTTGTATATCATCTCTCTGTCAGTCGTTTCTCTGTCAGTCGTTTCTCTGTCAGTCGTTTCTCTGTCAGTCGTTTCTCTGTCAGTCGTTTCTCTGAATGTCGTTTCTCTGAATGTCGTTTCTCTGAATGTCATTGAGTTTGATCAGACCGGCCAGCCGCAGACGGATCTTCTGCGACCCGGGGCCGATGTCACTGGTCAGCCCGGTGGCCGATCTCTTCTGCCACCAGCTGGTTCACCACCTGCGGGTTGGCAGACCCGCGGGTCGCCTTCATGACCAGCCCCACGGCAAACCCGACGATCTTCGTCTTGCCGGCTTTATAGTCTGCCAGAACTTTGGGGTTTTCATCCAGGATCTTGCAGATGACTTCCAGGATCTTGCCCTCGTCGGAGACCTGGGCAAGGCCCAGACGATCCACCAGGACGGCCGGTTTTTCTCCGGTTTTGAACATCTCATCGATGACTTTCTTGCCGGCGGCATTGGAGATCCTGCCGTCTTTGATCAGCACCGTGAGCTCGTGCAGATCCGCAGGCGCAAAGCGCAAATCGGCAGCTGACGATGCATCTTCATTCATCAGCCGGGAGATATCGCCCATGAGCCAGTTGGCGGCGGCCTTGCCGTCGCCGGAAATGGCGGCGGTCTCATCAAAGAACCGGGCCAGGTCCTCCGACAGGGTCAGCACCGAAGCATCATAGGGCGTGACGCCGTATTCCCTGACAAAGCGCTCGGCTTTTTCGTGGGGCAGCTCCGGAATGGTTTTTCGGATCTCCTCGATCCATTCTTCCGTGACCTTCAGCGTCACCAGGTCCCCTTCGGGGAAATAGCGGTAATCATTGGCCATTTCCTTGCTGCGCATGAGGATGGTCTCATTCCTGGTCTCATCCCAGCGCCGGGTCTCTTCTCTGCGGACAACGCCCTCTTCCCGGGCTCTGATCTGCCGGGCGGTTTCAAACTCCACGGCTTTTTCCATGGATTTAAAGGAATTGAGGTTCTTGATTTCCGCGCGGACACCATACACCTCGGCATCTTCGGGCATCACCGATACATTCAGATCCACCCGCAGGGAGCCTTCCTCCATGCGGACGTCGGATACCCCCAGCGATTCCAGGATCGACCGCAGTTTGGTCATATAAAGCGTAGCCTCTTCCTTCGAGCGGATATCAGGCCGTGAGACAATCTCAATGAGGGGCACACCGGACCGGTTGAAGTCCACCAGGGTCCCGGCTTTGGTATGGAGCTGCTTGCCGGCATCCTCTTCCATGTGGACCCGCTCGATGCCGATCTTTTTCTTTTCACCGGAGGCCAGCTCGATCTCGATCCAGCCGTCATGGCAGATGGGCGTGGCCTGCTGGGTGATCTGATAGTTTTTCGGGGTATCCGGATAGAAGTAATTTTTCCGGTCATAATGCTGCAGCGGCGTGATCTGGCAGTTCAGTGCCAGTCCCGCCTTGATGGCTGAATTCACGACTTCCCGGTTGATCACCGGCAGGGCACCCGGCAGCCCCAGACAGACCGGGCAGACATGGGAATTGGGCTTGCCGCCGAATTCCGTGGAACAGCTGCAGTAAGCCTTGGTTTTCGTGGACAGTTCCACATGACATTCCAATCCGATCACGGTTGTATAGTTCATCTGGTCTCCTCCTTCGGATATCTGGAATTAAACTCATGGGCCCGTTCATAGCCATAGGCGATGTCAAAGAGTTTCGCTTCGTTGAAGTAGTCGCCGATGAGCTGACAGGACATGGGCAGCCCTTCATGGAAGCCCATGGGGAAGGCAATGGCCGGTACGCCGGCGATATTGGCCGTCACCGTGTATAGATCATTGAGATATTCCTCAACGATGTTCTCGGAGCGTTCCCCCAGCTTTCTGGGGCCGGTGGGTGTCGTCGGTCCGATGATGGCGTCATAGGTCTCAAATACCTTCTGAAACTCATTTTTGATCAGGGTCCGCACTTTCAGCGCCGTATTGTAATAGGCATCATAGAATCCGGCGGACAGCACATAGGTCCCCAGCATGATGCGGCGTTTGACTTCTTCGCCGAAGCCCTGGGAACGGGACCGGGTGTAGAGGTCTTTGGCGCTGACGGGATCTTCGATCCTTGCGCCGTACCGGATGCCGTCAAACCGGGCCAGATTGCTGGATGCCTCCGCCGAGGCCACGATGTAGTAGACGGCCAGGGCGTTGTGGGCAAAGGTCAGGTCGATCTCATCCACCTGAGCGCCCAGGGCGCGGAAGGATTCCACGGCCTCCAGAAGCATGCCTTTCATGGGCTCATTGAGTCCTTCCAGGAAGCTTTTGGGCAGTGCCAGGCGCACCCCGGAAAGATCGCCGCTGATCTGGGCCAGATAGTCGGGCACAGCCTCATCCGCCGTGGTGGAGTCCATGGGATCCATGCCGGCCAGCACCGAGGTCATCAGTGCCGTGTCGCGGATATCCCGGGCAAAGATGCCCACCTGGTCCAGTGTGGAACCGAAGGCGGTGATGCCGTAGCGGGAGATCCGTCCGTAGGTGGGCTTGAGCCCCACCAGATTATTGAACGCCGCCGGCTGGCGCACCGATCCCCCCGTGTCAGTCCCCAGGGTGACGGGGGCCAGGCCTGCCGATAAGGCCGCGGCGGATCCGCCGGAGGAACCGCCCGGGATCCTGGTGTGATCCCAGGGATTCAGCGTATTGCCGTAGGCGGAATATTCCGTTGAAGAGCCCATGGCGAATTCATCCATGTTCAGCTTGCCCAGAATGATGGCGCCGGCTTCCTTCAGCTTTCTGACGATGGTGGCGTCATAGGGTGCGATGTAGCCTTCCAGGAATTTGCTGGCGCAGGTATTCTGCATCCCCTCGACACTCATGTTGTCCTTCAACGCGACGGGGATCCCGTGAAGTGGGCCGCGCAGTCTGCCCGCAGCGCGCTCCTCATCCAGGACCTTAGCCTCCTGACGGGCCTCTTCGGAGGCGACATAAAGATAGGCATGGATGACGGGATCCACTCGCCCGATGCGCGCCAGATACTCCTCCACCAGCGCAGCGGACGTCAGCTGTCCCGACTCCAGCCTGGCTTTCAGTTCAAGGATCGTGCTGTTATGATTCGCCATCTTCCACCTCGATCACCGCCGGGACCAGAAGATAATCCTCCACCCGCTGCGGTGCATTCATCAATGCTTTCTCTGCGCCCAGTTCGCCCTGCACGACATCTTCCCGGAACCGGTTCTCGATATAGACCGGATTCCGGGTGATCTCGACGCCCTCCAGGGGAAGGGACTGCAGTTCATCCACATACTTCAGTATATTATTCAGATCACGGGTCAGACCGTCCTTTTCAGAATCTGAAAAGGACAGCCGGGCCAGATCCGCAATGTAGTCAACGTCTTTGATTGATACCGACATGATATTCTCCTATCTGCAAGATTCAAATTGATTCAATGGGTATGGGTCCTCAGGATTTGGGATCTTAAGGGGGATGCCTGGTTTACCGGTAGTTGGTGAACTGGATGGCAAAGTCGAAATCCTGAGCTTTCAGCGCGGCAATGGCCGCCTGCAGGTCGTCCCGGTTCTTTCCGGTGACCCGGACGCTGTCGCCCTGGATGCTGGCCTGGACCTTCAGTTTGAGATCCTTGATGGTGGTGGTGATCTTCTTGGTCTGTTCCTTGTCCAGCCCCACCTGGAGATCGACGTCCTGCTTCACCCGTCCGCCCAGGGATGGCTCCGCCTTGCCGTACTTCAGAGACTTGATGCTGATGCCCCGCTTGACCATTTTTCCTTCCAGCATGTCGATGACATTTCTCAGTTTCATGTCATCGGCCGCTTCCAGATGAATGACCTCATCCTTGCGCTCGACCACCGTCTTGGAGCCCTTGAAATCAAACCGTGTGGCGATCTCCTTCACCGTCTGATTCAGTGCGTTATCGACTTCCTGCATATCCACCTGGGATACCACGTCAAATGATGCTTCTTTTGCCATAAAATAATTCTCCTTTCAGTTCGAGGTCCTGGTGTTGGGCCAGTCCTCACAAGTGATGGCAGCGACGGAGATTCCATCCGCTTCGTTGCCATATGTCCTTCAGCATTCTCTGGATCTGAATCCAGACATAAAGTTAAAAATTGATTCCTGATCTATTTTCACGGACTGCAGTTCACCGTTGCCCCGCTCCCCGCGTCCGTACCCCGTTGAGATCCATCAGCACTGATCTCTGCATCACTGCAGATGCGGATCAAAACACCGGGGTGGTCAGAAGATAGGCTGCCACCAGGGTCAGGATCAGGAACAGGAACCCGTGGACTTTATAGATGGGATAGACTCTGGAGTCCAGAAAATTGCGCAGGCTCCAGACTCCGAAGGTGACCATGAGGACCGCGATGAGGGTCCTGGCGTCACTGAACAGATCTGTGACCAGGATGTAGAAGGTCGACAGAAAAGTCATGATGACGGTGAAGATTGCGGCCACAAGCATGCCCCATGAAAGGATCCTCACGGCAAAGCCGACCTTCAGCCGACGGCGGACCCGTTGTCTTTCATCGATCATTGGATCATCTCCTCGAATTGCGCTTCATTGATGGTGGGCACATCCAGGCTTCTGGCTTTGGCCAGTTTGGATCCGGCTTCCTCCCCGTAGAGCAGATAGCCGGTCTTCTTGCTGACCGAACCCTGGGGGATGGCCCCCAGGGCCAGCAGTTTCTCTTCAATGGATTTTCTGGTGTAGCCTTTCAGCGTTCCGGTCACCACCACGGTTTTGCCCAGGAACGGGTTGTCCGTGACTTTGGTTTCCTTCGGCTCCTGCGGGGTGACCCCCAGGGCCAGCAGGGTGTCGATCTCTTTTCGCACATCCGGGGCGGCGAAGAAATCAAGGATATTACGGGCAACGATGTCCCCGACATCCGGGACCGCGATGAGTTCATCATAGGTCACGCTGCGGATCTTTTCCAGCGTCCTGAACGTATTGGCCAGATCACGGGAAGTTTTCAGACCGACGTTCTGGATGCCCAGGGCATAAATAAAATTCTCCAGTTTCGGGGTCTTGCTGGCTTCGATGGCCCGGAGCATATTGTTGGCTCTGGTCTCCTTGACCTTGGGCAGCCCGATCAGATCATCGTAGGTCAGCCGGTAAAAGTCGGAGACTTTTTTAAGATCCAGCGTCTCGAAGAACTGTTCGGCGGTTTTTTCGGAGATGCCTTCGATGTTCATGGCATCCCGTGAAGTGAAATGCACCATGGTCTTGACCAGCTGCGGCTTGCACGACAATGTGTTCTCACAGAAATAATGCGCGCCGATGAGGGTCAGGGGCGTTCCGCAGGAGGGACAGTGGCTGGGGGGCGTGATCTCGGTGATCTCATTGTCATTGGCCACTGCCCCCATGATCTCAGGGATCACATCGTTGCTGCGCCGGACGTAGACATCGGCACCGATGGCCACGCCTTTGCGGCGGATGTCATCCATGTTGTTCAGAGTGGCCCGGCCCACGGTGACACCGGCCAATTCCACCGGTTCCAGAATGGCCGTCGGGGCCACCCGGCCGGAGCGTCCGACGTTCCATTCGACTTCCAGCAGACGGGTGACGGTTTCTTCGGCTTCAAATTTATAGGCGATGCCCCAGCGCGGGAACTTGATGGTGTAGCCCAATAGCTCCCGGGTCCGGATGTCGTCCAGGGCGATGACGATGCCGTCGATGTCGTAATCCAGCTCGGCACGGACCTGAATGTTTTCCTCAATGATGGCCGCGATCTCCTCCCAGGTGGCAGCTTCCCTGAAATACTGATCCGTGGGAAATCCCATCGCGTGGATGAAATCGATCATTTCCCGGTACGTGGCGAAGGGTTCCCCTTCCTTATAGCCGATGTCATAAAAGTAGACATCCAGGTGGCGGCGGCGGGTCTCTGCCGGATTCAGATTCCGCAGCGCCCCGGCGGCGCCGTTGCGGGTATTTTTCAGCGGCACATCAGCCGTTTCATTATAGGCCCGGAACGCATGCTTGGTCATCAGCGCTTCGCCGTGGATCTCAAAGAGAAAGTCACTGTCGATCTTCCAGGGGATGGACCGGATGGTCCGGATCTGCTGGGTCACATCCTCCCCGGTGGTCCCGTTGCCCCGGGTGGCCCCCACAGTTAGGATCCCTTCACCGTCATAGGTCAGATTCACCGAGAGCCCGTCAAATTTACGGGTCAGGATGTACAAAGGCTGCGGCAGCCGATCCTCGTGGGTCTGATTGTATTCCTCCACAAAGCGCTGATTGCGCTGCAGCCAGCTTTGCAGTTCCTCCGGGGTCTGGGCTTTATCCAGGGACCAGAGCGGCGCCCGGTGCGTATACTTGGAAAAGCCGGGCAGCAGGTCGTCCCCCACGCGCTGGGTGGGCGACCAGGCCATGACATGACCGGTCTCTGCCTCCAGGCTGACCAGTTCATCGTAGAGCCGGTCATACTCAGCATCCGTCACCGAAGGCGTGTCATGGGTATAGTATTCTTTGGCATATCCATTGAGCAGCGTCGCAAGTTCTCTGATCCGCAGTATTTTCTCTTCCATTTCGTCTCCTCCGATGAGGTCCTGATTGAACATAATAGACATAAATCGTCATTTTTTATTATAGCACGAACCTCTCCGAACTGCTTTTAACGGCCCCGCTTTTTCGCCCCGCCACGGATCCCTTCAGACCACCCGGGCGACCGTCGGCCCCTGCAGACCCAGCCCCATGGCGCCCCACCGGATTTGCACAGCCCGGCCTTTGCCCGTTTCTTCCCGTTTACAGCCTGGGCATGGGGAAACCCCGCAGTGCCTTTGACTGCAGGGTTTTTTCGGATATTCATCCCCCATGGAAGCGGCGTGCGCTTTCGCAGATCATTCTGCTTACATTTCGAAAAAAACGGGGCGTCTATATGATCAGCGGGGTCTACTCGTCCTTCAGGGTCAGGGGTGCCATGGACAGAAGCAGCGTTTTCAGGCCGTAGTTGTCGAAGAGGATCTGCAGTTTGGTGTCATTGGTTTCACGGACCATGCCCACGATCATCCCGGTGCCGAATTTGGGATGAGTGACTTTGAC
>CAYYVR010000099.1:0-10036 GCA_964475185.1 uncultured Clostridium sp.
CGCTTTCGCTGCCTGATTTTGCTTCGGGATCACCCCCGCGTGTGCGGGGAAGACTCATATTTCACCTCTTTTAGTTTGATCGCTTCGGGATCACCCCCGCGTGTGCGGGGAAGACCAATTTCCGCTTTCGCTGCCTGATTTTGCTTCGGGATCACCCCCGCGTGTGCGGGGAAGACTCATATTTCACCTCTTTTAGTTTGATCGCTTCGGGATCACCCCCGCGTGTGCGGGGAAGACCAATTTCCGCTTTCGCTGCCTGATTTTGCTTCGGGATCACCCCCGCGTGTGCGGGGAAGACTTGTATTGGCATCGATGATTGTAATATTACCGTGGATCACCCCCGCGTGTGCGGGGAAGACACTTGTAGATCCTAGTATTGATGCGGTTGTTCCTTCATGATTAGTTGAAATTTGGTTAGTTTGCATGAAAGTTCAAATATTAGTTTAGCGTCCTCTAATGCTCGATGAGGAACCTTGTCGCTGATTTCATAGGCTTTAAGAACTGTTTTGAGCTTATAGTCATCCAAAAACATATTTTCCCTCTTAACAAATTTTAGGAGGTCAAAAACATTGTTGATTATTGGTTTCATTTGCTGTCTTTCCAGGGCTTTACTGATGAAACCTATATCAAAGCTAATGTTATACCCTACTAAATCAATCTCTCCAATAAAGTCCATCAGTTGAAGCAATGCGTCCTTTTCCGCTATTCCCTGCTGATTTAATACTTCATTGGTGATTCCCGTCAATAACCTTATTTCCTCCGGTAAATCGCGATCATATTCAAGTAAACTGCTGAAGTGCCGGATTTCGCCATTCTCTATTTTGACAGCACCTATTTCAATCATCTTATTTTTGTCTTTATCCAGACCATCAGTTTCAATATCGATCACAATATAAGGTTTCCCCGGAGCGGGTTGATGTATGGTTTCCTGATGATCAGAATCCTTCAATTCACTTCCCTTTGAGGAAAAACGTCTGGCGGCTCTCCGCTTGGCTGCATCACTAAAACCGGTTCTTTCTGGCGTATCACCTTCCGCATTCAAATGAGAAAACATCACGAGTGGAATTCCATCATAATCGGTGACCTGAGAATCAGTGTTGTGAGTTATGAATTGATATCCGATCTCATTTCTAAAAGCATAGCTCATGGTGGCTTCACCATTTCTGATACTTTCAACAATCCTTGCCCACAGTTCTTCTCTGACTTTTGTATTAAAGTTACCCACATAAACGCCGGTGGCGATTTCCTGCATCCATTTGCTTAAATCTCCTTTCAGCGATGCGGGCGCCTTTGAAAGAGTTACTACTGTTAATGGCATACACTATTTGTCCTCATGGTAATTAACCCCGTAACTGACAAGTTTATCTTTATCGTCCCAAAGGTTTATCGTATCCACATCAATGCTGTCATTATTCTCCACACCCAATAGGAATTGAATATCCTTCACAACACGTCCCAGAATTTTACCGTCAACAAACGAATCCCGCACCTTTAACCTTGTAAGGCGCCCAATGTCATCATCCGGTTTAATATCCGCCGCCACTTGAAATGCGATCGGTATGGTCACTTCAGCCTTATAAAGATCTGCCACGTCATAGACAAAAGAGAGATCATGACCGGTGTGTATGAACCCCAAACCAGGACTCATCCCCAATGCAACGATGATACTGTAGACCAAACCATATAAACAAACATTAGCCGCAGACAGTGCCTGATTGACCCCATTGCCTGAACCAAAATCCTGAACATCATAATCCCGCTTAATCCACTCTACATTATTCAATTTTGCCTGAAGGTGATAAAAACTTCGAACTCTGGCACCTTCCTTTCCTCGTAAGCGTTGCATTGAAAGCGTTGAAACGTCTTCTCCGGGAAATCGCATTTGATACATTTTCCTGGCAACTTCAAGGCGTGATCGTGTATTGGAGACGAGCTGCGCTTGTTTCTGCAGTAACCGGGTGGAGTGTGCAAGCGCTCGCCCATGGGCATAGTGCCGCACCCCGCGCTCCCCGAC
The DNA here is from genome assembly GCA_964475185.1 of uncultured Clostridium sp. Lineage (GTDB taxonomy): Bacteria > Bacillota > Clostridia > Clostridiales > Clostridiaceae > JG1575. The sequence continues at coordinate 2,015 of CAYYVR010000099.1, forward strand.
CCAAACTATACTCGTCCCCGTATCTCCAATTAATTCAACCGCTCTGTGACTGATTTCTGTACCAGGACCCAATAATAAAACTCCAATCATAGCGGCCGGGATCTGCACGATCCCTCTTTTATCAGTGACCGTAACTGCAGAATCTCTTCTGTTGATTTTTGCATGCTCAACATAAATGAAGCTTACCCTGTCCGCGATCATAGGCAGCTCTCTTATTTTTGTTTTCTTTGCACCGAACTTATCCATGATGATTTATCGGGATGATTGTCATCATGCCGCAACCATACGCTTTCTCTCTACCAAACCCCTGCGTCAGGACTTCACGAAACAACTCAGCATCAGTGATCGTCAGTATCCCCTCATAAGTCACTTTGCTCAAATTGATCATTCGCTGACCTCCCTTTCTCAGGGGCACGTAAGCCCGATCCGTAATTTCAAATTCCCCTTCACGGATTTTAAACCCTTTATCTCCCGCGCGATCCAGCAGATACTTTTTTTGCTGCTCAACAGTTACATGAGGCTTCACTCGCCCTCTTTCGCCTTTTTCTTCCTTTACTGCGACCACCGGATTTAAAGTAACTTTGAATCTTGCTTTCATACCGGTTTTGATGGATGCCAGGAATGATGAGTATGCTTTGGTCCGGGCGGTCCCTTCAACTCCATATCGTTCCAGCAACTTTAACTGCGGCGGCTCAGTACTGACAATTAGCAAGAATGGTTTTCCTTTGAGTAAGTCGATGCGCCATAATTTTCTTGATCGTAGATTTTGAGTAAGTTCTGCCGGAAATGAGCTTTCCACCCATTGATGAAAGGCTCCAAGGTGTGATAAATCTCTGGTTTTTTTTCGATTATCGGTGTCAATCTCCACTTGTGAAATATACATCTCTAACCTCCAACTACAGAAAATGCATCGTGGTCTTCAACAGTTTCAGGATCAGCTAATACCAGTTCGGAGTGCCCTTCGATTCGAAAGGTCAGTTTTCTTTCCCGCTGCGAGAACGAGAGGACTCGATCCTGGCGGACCATTTGAGGCGCAGACGGAATTAATTCAGCATCGCAATATAAATCCAATCTCGGCTGCTTCCCCTTCTGAAACCATTTGCTGGCCTGCCAGGGAACCTTACATAGGCTATCGATAACACTTTCTGTTGTCACACCCAGAAAAAAATCAGCAGGCAGGGGTAAGGATCTTCGTCCGAGGAAGGGCTGAAAATAAGGGTGGTGCAAAGCATCTTGGATTCGGTTCATGAAGTCCTCGTCTTTATGACCTAGTGCCGCAACAAATACGGCATCCTCCAGATAATACCTGTTGGTCACATATGTTCTTTCAAAGCTTCCGTTCGGTTTATATTTTGCTGCCGTATGATAGTCTCTCAGGAGCCTGCCTGGCTGGTCGATCCGCACTGCAAAGTCAAGTTCATTCAGCTGCGCTATTTCTTCGTCAGCATCTCTGCGGTATCCGAAGCTGGCTGCAATTAATCCAATCACAGCACTTTTCGAAGGGTAGCGGTCCGTTTTCCGAGACTCAAAATGAGAACCTGTACCCCACGACTGCAGTGGTCCCGCCATTTTCAAAAGAATTGTTTTCATAGATAATACCCGCTTTTAAATCAATTGGTCTATTTGTCTGGAGCATTGATCCAGCATTGCCTCAAGGGTTTCCTTCTCACTGCCCATTCCTTCATACATCCGTCCTTCAGTATTCAGATACAAAGTCAACACAGGCTTTTCAACAAATTTCTGGACTTTGAAAAATTCGTCCGCCAGTCTGTCAATGGATTTCGTTTTAAATCCATTGGATGCTTTTACGGGCTCTTCAAAGGCTGTTACCAGACTGACCGGCCGATCACAACGCAGGCACACCATGACAAAACTGGGCAGCGTATTGTTTGCAAAACTTGTGATTTTTCCTGTTGGCAGGGAGTTGGAGAACGATTCGATGAACAGCTTGACGGCATGAATGACAGCATCCTTATCGCCCAGCTGACGAAGCAAGTCATGCAAAGCAATGTTCCCATACCGGTAGAGCGTCGATGAATTGAATTCAATGGTGCCCAACATTCCTGCCCCCGCATTGTCTTCAGGGGACAGATCATCCACTGCCGTATAAAAATCGAATTCTGTATCAACGGCATGGGTAGAAATGGCATGGGCGATCTGGCAGGAAGCATCTTCATTGAGTGAGGCATCATCAGCAACCATTCGTCCGAACAGCGCAATATCGATGGGCGGATTGCTTTTTAAAATCTCCTGTAATTCTCCTTTGTCACTGACCTGATTGAGAGCTGCTTTTGCCAGCTCCCCGGCCTGCGTGTCACCGAGAAAAAAGAGTGCTTTGGCCTTACTGTCTTTGGTTTTGACATTTGCATCGTTTAGCACTTTTTCGGCTTTTTCAAAAGCCTCCTCAAAACTGATCGACTCACTGAGGTCTTGGATCTTGCCGGCAACGTAAGAAACGACATCCAGCGTTCTGACCCCAACATTGTTCAGAGCACCGTGCTCATTAAAGTAATCGCGAATGGCTCTTTTCCATGCCTGGGAACTGACTCTGGCTCGTCGGACGCCGCCATACTGCGCTGTTTTGGGACTGCCTGTATCATCCCGATTAATATTGGAAGGAGGAACGGTCTGGATGGCGTGAATGTCCAAAAATAAGTGGTTACTGTTTTTCATAATCTGATTCTCCTCGTAATTTCGTTCCATAATATCCTCTGGCCCAATTGAGCCTGACTCGTTCACGAGATCCCCGCAGGAACCAGTACAGATCCTCTGCCAGCTTGCCATAGTCCACTTGTGCATTCGTTTTGGCTTTGAGCAATTTTATGATTTGCCGAAGATGATGTGTTAATTCTTCAAACGAAGCGGAAGTGATCAGTGCATTAAAGCGTCTGTCCACGGCGGTCTGGTCTCCGGTGCTGCGCAGAGCGCTTAGCGAGAAGCCGATGTTCCTCCACTTCTCTTCTCCGGATTTTAAAAGAACCGTTTCGTTTTTTCCCTGCTGATGCATTGCATACAACTGTAGGGTGATCAGCACTGACCGTTCTTCCGCCGTAATCCCCTCACCCGTTCCGAGGAATTCCTCCGGCATTTTGTCAAGAATGACCGACCATATCTGGATTGATGAATCTAACGGCTGTCCCAGGGAGTGGCGCAATTTTGCCAATGCTGCTTTACCTGACGATGTTTCTCTTTTGTCATTCAGGTCTCTTACGATCCTGTTGGTGATCGTGTAAACAGTGGGTTTCCTGTGTTCCATGGCGTTACCTCCTTTGCGGAATTTGTTTGTTCAGCAAGAACTTGAAGCTGTTGTAGGCTGTAGCAATATTTTTCGTCTTCCCTTCTTTGATGACTCCTTTAAAATCCCTCGGACCAGCCTGTGAGATGACCGCTTCCGCTTCATCCAGAACGATTCCCCTCAGAATTTCAATCCAACACTCTATTTTTTCATCTTTTCCATCATCCGGCTTTAAATCAGCCAGCCAATTTCGGAAGGGCTGATCGATTCTGAAGTACAGATCTTCAACTTTCAAATCCACGAAATCATTGGATGAAAGATTTCGAATTTCTTTGATTTCCGTAATGAATTGCCTGTAGATCCGGTCTGCTGCCCGTTTGGTCAATTCTACAGCTTCATGGATCCTGGGAATCCAACCGGATTCTAAGGCATCGGTTAAAACAAAATTATTTATGTTGAGTGAATCGCTGATTTCATCCACCGGCACCCAGGATGTCGCGTTTCCATCATCTTCCATACTGATTGCATGGATTGTTAGATTGATCTCCCCGATTTCATTCTTTACTTCTCTGAGCCATTCGATGATGCCCGGCTGTCGCTGTTCGGCTTTTTCAATCGATGAATTAGGCAATGTCAACGACCCAAACGAACGCCAGAACGATCGATTCGAGCGGTGTTTTCGAGGGGTATGTGTGTTTTTATTATCTCCGCTGCTGTTAAACCGCCATAAGGTCATCGGTTCAAGAAAAGTTTCTTTATGCTCAATCTCCGGCAGTTTCACGATTTGGATCCCAACGTTATTTTTAAAGTCCAGCTGTGGATCGATGTAGATGGCCCTGCTCCAGTTTGTATACAGTTCAGCTAAGCTGTCGGGTCCGGCTGAGGAAAACAGGCGTTGGATCAGCTCAGAACTTGGATACTCCCAGCAGGGTCTTTGCCTGTACCTGAAATATTCTTCATCACTATGCACCAGCATACAATTCAGCAGCAATGTTTCAAATAAATTGCTTCCATTCGCTGTTACCCCACCGATATCAAAAAGCCAGCCTTTCGACGCTTTGTATTTAGTCTTTCCGAAAATAACCTTATCGGACAGACCGGTATACCCCTGATATGTCAGCAGCCATCTTGCCAGTTCAGCAGCATTCAGCATATCCTTGTTATTTTCCCCAATATACTTCGGAGAAAACAAAGAGATCTTGTTTGCGCTTTCCGATATCAGCCGGTTCATATTTTTCCCGGCAACAAAGCTGGGTGCTCCTTTGCTGATTTTTTCAGGCGCAAGATCCTCTTTCGTCACCTGATGGATCGGAAATCGATCATCCAAGAGATAAAAATGGTCATGCCATTTGGATAAATACTCGTCAAGGATCATCGGGAACTGCCCCTGTGCCCAAAGTTCGATCCAGGTATTGAACAATTCCTCCCTGTAGTCTTCCAGATCCTGATCCGACACGTCATTCATCTGCAGGTATCTCTCATCCAGGTCTACGAACCGATATTTCTCACCCGAAGCATCAAAGCGTGAAAATACAGTATGGAGAATGGCAAGCAGAAATCGCAGCAGTGCAAAATTCTGAGTAGCCATATCCCCTGCCAACTGTTTATATTCATGGGCATGCAAAAATAAATTTTTCACCGAAACGTCTTTTGTATTTCCCTTGTGATCGGTCATGACCGTAATCCATGCTTCATCCAGCAAATTAAATGTTCCCATCACGGACCCCCTCATAGCTTAATCCATACTCTAAATCGTAAAACAGGGAATAACCGTTCAGCGTAAACTGATTGGCATGATCGAAAATTATCCCCAGCGTCCCCTTTAGCCACGGTTGTTCCTGCCAGCTTTGCAATGTTTCATAATTATATTGTTCCAAGGCCTGAATGGTATGATCCACACGATAGGAGGCTGATAAAACCTGGGGCAATGGGACAGTATGCCTGGCTAAATCCTTTGCCAGCTCAGGTTCATTGATCCGCCCCGAGATGTCAACATTACTGCCAAAAACCCCATAACCGCTGCCAATTTTTTTCAAAGCAATGACTTCAATTGTTTCAGTACTGTCCCTCACCTGCGCGTAGGCCCTTTCCTCGCTTTCATTGGGATGGGTATTGCTCAGCCACCCGATCAGTGAATTTCCCTTTCTTCTTTTCATATATGCTGGTTTATTGATGCGATAAGTATTCGCCTTCTTTTTTTTGCTGTGCAATAACGCAATATGATCTTTTTTCATTTCCTCATATTTACTCTGCAGCTCGCCCTCGAAAGAAACCGAAATGTCTTCTGTGTAAACTTTCTGGACCAACCGGGATATATCTTCTGGCAGCGAGATTTTTTCCGGAAGAAAGTACTGCGTCCTTGCAAGTAAATATGATCCATAGACCGACTTGGCACCCTCTTCAAAATTTAATTCCCGATCTGACCCCAGGACATAGAGAACTGGTTTTTTATGATAATCAGGCCTTTTTGTTTCAGTGTGCCGATGCAATCTTCCCGCACGCTGGATCAAGAGATCCATGGGTGCCAGGTCAGTGACCAATACATCAAAATCAATATCTAACGATTGTTCGATGACCTGAGTGCCAATAATGATTTTCTTTTCCGGACGATCTGCCCCCTTTCCAATCATCCGCAGCAATTCTTTTTCTTTTGCAATCCGATCCGTCGAGATAAAGCGGGAATGAAGCAATTCAACACCTTCGTGTCCAACCTGCTCTATACATTTTCTTGCCAGCTCCTGGGCCCGTCTGACTGTATTGACAATGATTCCAATGACCCCGCCCCGCGCATAAAGGTTCTCGATCAGTTGTTGAAGATCTTCCTCCTGCAGTCTGCTTATTTCTACTTCTTTGCCGCTGTTCTGTTCAAATGCATCAAATTGAACGATTTGCTTCCCATCGGTATAGGTGATTAAGGGATACGCGTCCGTTTTAAGTCCCTGTTCCCTCTGAATCTCCTGGTCCCAGCCTGCGCCTTTCAGGTAGCTCAAAGCCAGCTCCTGACGCTTATCAGCTGGAAGTGTAGCAGATAAAATGATGACTGGGACACCGTAGGCTGCCATCCATGTGACCGCCCGATAGAGATACTGGCTCATATATGCATCATAAGCATGCACCTCATCAATGATGACGACCTTCTTGCTGAATCCCAAATGACGAAGTGCCAGGTGTTTCTGTTTCAGTGCAAGCATTAGAAACTGGTCTATGGTTCCTACTACAAAGTCGTCCAGATTGGCCGTCTTCCTGCCGGAAAACCATTCATTGATCAGAACACTGCCATCATTTGAACCATCAACATCGATATTTTCCGCCATTTCTTCAGCAGGCGGTAAATTGACGGATTGATTCAGCGCCGACTTGCCATGAACTAATCTTGGCCGGTATGAGTTCTCCAGTTCCGGATCATCGCAGCTGAGTTGTTCCAGCCACTGCTCAATTCTCGGAAAAACCCCATTTGATGTTGCCTGAGTGGGCAGACCGAAAAAGATCCCGCTTGCACCAGTTTTCCACGCTAAAATTTCAGCTGCCGCCAATGCAGCTTCAGTTTTCCCTTCTCCCATGGGTGCTTCTAAAATGAAAATGCCCGGGTTCTTTGTCTGTTTAATGATTTCAGCAAATTCTTTCTGCATATTTCGCGGATGTTCAAACCCAAATCGCTTTCGATAAAGGTCCTCCACCCTGGAATAAAGATTCAGCACATTATAGCTGGAATGGGGATCCCAGTTTTGCCGGACAGACCATTTCCCCCAGGCATCAGACAGGCGTTTGTGCTGATTCTCTATCGCAAGGCAGTCGATGGGCATAAGCGGAAAATACGCTGTGTTGCTTGCAATCCAGTCCGCCATGATCAAAAGACCGGAAAGAATGACCTGGGCTGGCTGCTTCACTTCAGGAAGATCTCCCACTTGAGAAAATCCGCTGGTTTCCAGTGCCCATTCAAAAACTGCCCGTTGTTCCCGCTCCCATTTTTGATGAATTGGGTCCTTACTGTTTTCATTTTGAAAATAATTTTTCGAAAATGATTTCTGATTATCACACAGTTCCATATTGTCTATTGGTCGTCCATGGTGACCTCCCACGATCGACGCAATATCTTCTTTTACGCCAAATGAAGAGAGCAGCCTCTGACCTGCAATAGAGTGATGGCTATACTTGGCTGAGATAAGATTCAATGAACTGAAATCAGAGAATCCTTCACGTTCAAGTCTTTCCCACAAAACAGCATCCAAATCGGGTGACATCTGAATGCCACAGGCATGTTGAAAAGCGGGCGTTGCTTTTCCGATATCATGAACAGCACCTAAAAACTGAACCAAATTTTTAGCAGACTCTTCTCCTGTACCTTCCAGGGATTCAGTGATCTGTTTCCGCTGCGACTCACTGAGCCAATGTTCCCAAAGTAATCCGGAAATTTTTTTAGTATCCTCCAGATGCTGCGCCAGAGGGAGCCATGCGAAATGAGCATTTTTTTCTTCCTTTTTCGCCCAGAAACCAGGGTTTATTCTTTGCATTGAATTCCTCCTTAAAATATTGCCTGTTGATTCAGTTCAGGAGTTTCGTCCACAATTTCAGAAAATGGATCCCACATCTTCTGGAATGATTCTTACGATCCTTCATTTAGGCCAAAAAATGTTGGAAAACTCTGATCCAGTGAATTTCAGACCATGATTGAAATGAGTCTGCCTGCCGGCAGCGCATTGAGCCCTGATAAAGCCTTATTACTATCTTAGGATATTGTCCAGACGTAATCGATTAGATATACAATTATAATATTCTATTTTTAAGTT
>CAYYVR010000100.1:0-10018 GCA_964475185.1 uncultured Clostridium sp.
TACAGCGAAATGAAAGAGCCGGCCTGATCGCGGATGGCCGCATCATAGATCCGCTGGGCGGTGACGAGGTCCAGGACTGCATTGCCGGTGCTGCCGAAGAACGTCTGCTCCCCGGGATGCTCACGGCCCGGCGCACTGCCGGCGATGAGTTCTCCCAGTTCTCCGCTGATCCGTTGTGCAAATCCCGCATCTTCAGCCATGATCTGTGTAAAGTAGCCGGCCTCCAGCAGCGCATCCCGGGTGTCACAGTAGATTTTGCCCGAATTGTACATTAAATAGGGATCCACCTCGGCCATGACAGGGGTGTAGGAACCCACGGCATTGATGTGCGCGCCGGGTTTGAGCCACCTGCCGTCAAAGACCGGCGTGGGCGAGGTCGTAACGCTGGTAATGATGTCAGCCCCGTCCACGGCATGGCGGGAAGAGGCCGCCGCTTCGATGCGGACCCCGAATATTTCGCCCATTTCCTGGGCCATGGCCTTTGCAAAGCGGGCCGCATGAGCCGGATCCCGGCTGAAGATCCGCACCGCTTTGATGGGCCGAACACTGAGAACGGCCTCCAGCTGGGTTTTCGCCTGACCGCCGGTCCCGATCAGTGCAAAGATCTCACTGTTTTTCCGGGCCAGCAGATCCGTGGCCACACCGGCAACGGCACCGGTGCGAAGCCGGGTCAGCGCCGTGCCGTCCATGATCGCGCAGACTTCGCCCGTGGCGCTGTCCAGGAGCACCATGGTGGCCGGCACGCTGGGGAGCCCTTTTTGCGCATTGCCGGGATATACTGACACGATCTTGATACCGGCGGCCCCGGCCTGAGGGACCCAGCCAGGCATGAAAAGAGCCTGGCCCTCATGCGGCGCAATGGTCAGATTGGTCCGCAGCGGGATGTCGCATGTCCCTGCAGAATAGTAGGCCAGCGCATCTTTCGCCGCGGCAATGGCCTGCTTCATATCCATGACCCGGTTCATCTGCTGCTCATTCAATAATAAAAGATCCATCATACCCTCCCGGTCTTTTTTCGTCAGTTCGTCACAGCGGATCTCAACGGACTCTGATTTACGCCCTGTCGGACGCCGCTGTCTTTTTCAGGATCTGTTCATACAGCCAGTCATTGACCGGCGTAGGGACCCCGTGTTTTTTACCCAGGCGGCGCACCGTTCCGGCAAATAATTCCACTTCCGTTTCCCGGCCGGCCTCGATGTCCTGGAGCATGGACGGCTGCTTGTCTGCGCCCAGCCCGTCGATGATCCCAAACCAAACATCGATTTCCCCGGCAGGGATGTCAACACCTTCCAGCCGGGCCAGCTGACGCACCTCTTCCATGGCCCGGCGCATGATGTCCCGGGCATTGCCGCGATCCTCATGGATGACCCGATAGGATCCGCCCAGCACTGCCAGCGTCTGATTGACGCCGGTATTGAGCATCAGCTTGCTCCACAGCTGATGCGTGATGTCTTCCCGGATCTCCCAGGCAATGCCTGCTCTGGTGAACAGATCGGCCACCGCCCGGATCCTTGGCGTGACCCTGCCGTCCGCTTCGCCGATCCGGAAGATCCCGGGCCGGGTGTACGTCAGCTCAGTGCCGATCCGTGTGGCATCCATATCCAGGGCCACCGTATAAATGACCCGGTGGGAGCCCAGCGCATCCCCGATGATCTCTTCACTGGAGATGCCGTTCATCAGGGACATCAGGATGGTGTTCTCCCCCGCAAAGGGTCTCACCAGGTCCAGTGTATTTTCAAGATGATAGATTTTCACGGCGAAAATGATCAGGTCCAGCGGCCCGTCCGGCGGACTGGAAACGAAATTGAAATCGCAGGTCGCGCCATTGGCGGTGAAGGTCTTCGAGTCGTAGCGCCTGCAGCGGTCCTTTGAAGCAATGAACAGGACCTGCTCCCGTCCCAGCGTTCTGGTCAGCGCATCCCCGACCAGGATCCCCAGAGCGCCCGCTCCGACGATGCCCACGCTCCTGATCTTCTGGCTGTTCCCGCGATCCGTATCAATTCTCTGTGCCATCTCACACCCAACCCTTTCCTTTTTCTTCTGTTATGAACCATTGGCTCTTTATCAACCATTATAGCAACCAATGAGGGTCAGGTTAAGGCACCCCCCGGAAAACACCACAGAAAATACCATATGGCAGAAAAAAGCACGACCCTCCAAAAATGGAGTGCGTCGTGCTCTGACGGGATTCAATGGCAAGGCCCATGGCCCACCCGGATGCCCGAAGATCTCGGGTCAAACCCTGTTCTGGTCAAATTGTCGCAGCGGTCCTTTGGGTCTATTTCATGGCCGGCAGGGTGAAATCATGATTATAGGAATAATCGTAGTAGACATCTTCCACAATGCTGAAGCCATCCGCCGGCTCCTGCCTGCGGACCCTGGCCAGGCCCTCAGCCGCCTGGACCACCGGATCGGTATCGGGGTCGGTGTCGGTCCAGTAGTAGGTCACTGCCTGCTTGCGGTCTTCTGTGAACTGGATATTCAGACCGACATGACCATAGTTGTTTTTGCCCAGTTCCCTGATGATCTGCTCAAAATACTTCAGGTAGTTTTCATCTGTGGCTGCATCCTGGATGTCCACCGTGGGAACGTAAGTCCTGAGTTTCCCGAGCTGAAACGGTTCTTCGAGTTCCAGCAGGTCCGCACTGTCCGGGCTGAACCGTCCGATGACCCGCAGCAGCTGATCGCCCAGGAGCGGCTTGAGCTGATCGTAGAGCGTATCATCGGTGCCCATGGTAAAACGCTGCATGGTACCGGGTTTCTGTGTCATGGCCCGCTCGTAGAGGTAGCGGATCCTGTTTTTGGTCAGATCGCTGGGTGCCATGTCCGTCGTGATAAAAAGATCAGGATGATTCTTGGATTGAAAATGTGAAAAAAACTGGATGCCCTTGCGTTCGGCCGAGACCAGTTCAAATTCGTCCGTGGTGATCACTTCGTTGATGGCATCCGCCATCCGCCGGCCTTCAACGCGGGCGTAGTAGGGAATGAACACATTGAACGTCAGCAGGACCAGAGCCGCGAAGATCGCGATCCCAATGTAGGTTTTGTGCTTCAATGACAATTCTTCCCGTTTTCGTTTCTTTTGGACTGGTGGTTTGAGTTCGGTCAAAATGAATACCTCCCTTGCATATACATTACTACTATATCCATCTCAACGGAAAATGAAAAGGTAATCAGTGCCGATTTAATGGAAATATAATGATTCCAAGAATTCACTGACACTTTACATTCACGGCAACCACATTCATGCAGAATTTTTTTTGAAAACCTCAGGCAATTTCCCTGGTGAATAGCGAATCCGAACAAAGCTCCGGCACCTGCAGATCAGGATCGTTCGCAGGTTTTCCATCAAATAAAGCCCCCGGATGACCGGAGGCTTTGCCTGATGAGGCTTACTGGTTGAAAATGTATGCATGCAGGGCTCTTGCCTGTTGGGCCCGGTCGAATTTTAGATACCAGATCCCCTTTATAATGACCCCCTTGGATGCTGAGGCCGGGGGGAACACTCTGCCGTCGATGGAATAATTCGAGGATACCACTTTGATTCCCGTCGAGACGATCTCATTGGCCGAAAGTGTCGTCCGGACCATCGGAAGCAGATCGCTGGCTACACCCTGGACCTGGCCCGGAGAAAGGCTCAGAAGCTCGGTCAGGACGGCTTTCAGTACCTTGCGCTGCCGGCTCGTGCGGGCAAAATCACTGTCGATCTGCCGGATCCTGGAGAATCTCAGGGCCTGACTGCCGTTGAGCTGATACGTCTTCGCTCCGTCTTTGAACCCCATGTGATTTGCTTCTTTTGCAGTCAGCGCCATGGAAATTCCACCCACAGCATCAACGATTTTGGGCAGCTGCGAGAAGTTCACAACGGCAAAATCTCTGATATTCATGCTGAAATTGGAATTGACGGTCTTAAGCGCCAGTTTGGCTCCGCCAAAGGCATAAGCGTGGTTGATTTTATCCATTCCCCGCCCTTCAATGTGTACATAGGAATCCCGCATGATGGAGGATAACTTGATTTTCCTGGTCATCTGGTCCACCGTCAGAATCATGATGCTGTCCGACCGGCCGGATCCACTGGATGAGTCGATCCCCAGCAGGAGGATATTTTGGATCTTCTTATTCCTGACAATGGCCAGGCTGTTTATCTGATCGTCAACCGCCTTTTCGATCCCCAGGCTGTCTGTATTCGACGGGGGCGTAATGTCTTCGGCCATCCCCTCCGGATCTGTTTCATATTCGCCCAGATCGGTAATGACCGTTCCATCTTCCCCGATGACATACCCTTCATCCAATCCCACTTCTGAAGAGATGGGATCCTCAGTATCGGATTCCTCACCGGTACCGACGGGATCTTCCAATGGCGCATCCCAGATGGGGTCATCGATCTGTCTGGAATCGATTTTGTTCGCCATATAATATATATACCCCGTCCCCAGCACAGCCGGGATCGTGATCAGGAGCAGCAATGCGATCAGAACTTTCTTTAAAGTCTGACCACTGTTCTTCTTTTTGAGGTTTTTCCTCTTTTGACGCCGATTGTTTTTTTCTTCCATATGGTTCCCCTTCAAATTGACTGGATCTTAAACAGAGCCGCAGTCTGACCACTAGCTGCTTCCCGATCCGAGATTCAACTGGTTCAGCGGGAAGTTGATTCAATTTCTAATTATAGACCTATTCACTTATTCTGTAAATAAAACCAAATCCCCATCAGATCTCACTCAGACCTGGCTTTCCAAGAGTCACTGACTGCAATAAATCCTGATCACACTGATTAGGATCAGGTCCGGCAGTCAAAGTACCCCCTTCCGAATTCCGATGATGACTTCGGGTGCGGGCGCTTTATTTTTAAAATCCGTCTCAGTCTGATTCATGGAAAAAAGCGCTGTTTAAAACGCTTTTCCAGGGAATTTTTTTCGATGAGAATCGACTTATGACAGTGGTTTCATAGTCGGGAATAAAATGACATCCCGAATCGAAGCCGCATCCGTCAGGAACATGATGATCCGGTCGATGCCGATGCCCATTCCGCCTGTGGGCGGCATGCCTGTTTCCAGAGCCGACATGAATTCCTCATCGATGACGTAGGCTTCGTCATCGCCCAGGTCACGTTCCCGGGCCTGCTGCTCAAAGCGCTGTCTTTGAATGATGGGATCATTGAGCTCGGAATAAGCGTTGCAGATCTCACTGGCATTGATGAACCCCTCAAAGCGTTCAGTCAGTTCCGGATTGCCGCGCTTGCCCTTGGTCAGGGGCGAGATCTCCACCGGATAATCGGTGACCAGTGTTGGCTGGATCAGACTTTTTTCAGCGTATTTTTCAAAGAGCAGATTCAGGATCTCGCCCTTGGTGTAATCCTCAAGTTCTTTTTTCATCTCTTCTTTCAGATGATGTTCGACGGCAATGGCCTGCGCTTCTTCATCGGACTGGATCTGAGCAAAGTCGATCCCGGCATGCTCTTTGACAAGGTCTGTCATGGAGACTCTGCGCCAGGGCGGCGTCAGGTCGATCTCTCTGCCCTGATACTGGACCACCATGGATCCTGTGACTTTGAGTGCCACCGTGGAGACCATCTCTTCCACCAGATCCATCATGTCGTTGTAATCAGCAAAGGCTTCATACAGTTCGATCATCGTGAATTCAGGGTTGTGCTTGTAGTCGATGCCCTCGTTCCGGAAATTTTTGCCCATGTCATAGACTTTTTCGAATCCGGCGACGATCAGGCGCTTTAAGTATAATTCCGTCGCGATCCGCAGGTACATATTGATGTCCAGCGAATTGTGATGGGTGGTGAAGGGTCTTGCCGCAGCACCTCCGGCAATGGAGGACAGGATCGGCGTCTCCACTTCCAGATAACCGCGCTCATCGAGGAACCGGCGGATCTCGGAGATGATCCGCGACCGCTTGATGAAGGTTTCCTTGACCTGCGGGTTGGAAATGATATCTACTTCCCGGCGGCGGTATCTCAGATCCGGATCCTTCAGACCGTGCCATTTGTCAGGCAGCGGTTTGATGGATTTGCAGATCAGCTGAAATTCAGTGACCTGGATTGAGATCTCCCCGGTCTTGGTGGTGAAAGGGGTCCCCTTTACAGCCAGCCAGTCTCCCAGATCCAGTGTTTTAAAGAATTTGAGTTCATCTTCGCCTACATGATCGAGTTTGACAAACAGCTGCATCTTTCCTTCGCGGTCGTAAAGATCGGCAAAAATAACTTTTCCCTGACCCCGTTTGGATAAAAGCCGGCCTGCGATGGCAACGGGCTTCCCTTCCAGCTGCTCATACTCTTCCCTGATCTGATGGGTCGAATGCGTTCTTTCAACTCGATATACGTCGAATGGATCCTTCCCTTCCTTCTGCAGCTCAAAGAGCTTCTCCCGGCGCAGTCCTTCCTGTTCCGAGAGCTTTGCTTCGATCTCGTGAAGTTCCAAATCCTTCATTTCTTCATTAGACACTGGTTACACCTCAATCTTTCTATGGTTTGTCACAGGATCATCACGGATCCCACTTATCAGTTGTTTTGTCCTGAACTATTATGCCCGGCCGATGGCCATGATCTTCATCTTGATCAGACCCGTCGGAGTCTGAGCTTCCACGACATCATTTTTCTTCTTGCCCATCAGGGCCTTGCCCACAGGGCTTTCATTGGAGATCTTGTCATTCATCGGATCAGCTTCCGCGGAACCGACGATGAAATACTCAACGGTCTCATCCAGGTCGTAGTCCTTGACTTTCACTTTGCTGCCGATGTTGACCGTGCCCTTGGGCGTGTCGGCTTCATCCACAACATCTGCGTTTTTCAGGAGGTTCTCCAGCTGGACGATCCGCCCTTCCACAAAGGCCTGTTCGTTTTTGGCTTCAGTATATTCCGCATTTTCCGAAAGATCGCCAAAGCCAAGCGCCACTTTGATCTTCTCAGTGATCTCTTTGCGTTTGACCGTCTTCAGAAACTCCAGTTCTTCTTCCAGCTTTTTCACGCCTTCATAGGTCATGATATGTTTTTTCAGTTCGCTCATACTTATCCCTCAATTACAATATATATTTTCGGCTTCGCATCTGCAGGATCTGCCTGATGTCACGCGGGGAAGCCTTGAGTCCTAATGGTACTGAGCCGGCGGACCACGCCTTCGGCTCGGTTTCATACCGGGGGATCGGATCGATCTGCCCGGCTATGAATGATATCCTGATTGCACGGCAGGCGAATCAGGATGTTTGAATCATTATATGAAACTAGTGCGATGAAGTCAATTATTCGTTTACAGAAAGAGTGGCGGGCGCATGGATTCCCTGCATTTCCCTGAGTTCATTCAAAAGCTTTGTGACCTCATCCATAGTTTCAGCCCGGTTGATCAGATCCCGGAACCGCGTCGCCTGGTGCATCCCTTTGAGATACCAGCCCATGTGCTTGCGCATTTCACGAACACCGATGTACTCCCCCATCTCGCCGACGGCGCCATCAAGATGGCGAAGGGCCATATCCAGCTTCATCTGTGCTGTGGGTTTTTCACAGGCCCGCCCTTCCATGGCCGCGTGGATCTCCTGGAAAATAAACGGATTGCCCAGGGCGCCCCGTGCGACCATGATGCCGTCGCAGCCAGTGGTCTTGAACATCTCCAGTGCATCTTCACCGCTGAAGATATCCCCATTGCCGATGACGGGGACCGAGACCGCCTGTTTGATGCGCCGGATGATGTCCCGGTCGCTGACCCCGGAATAAAACTGATCCCGGTAACGGCCGTGGATCGTCATCATCGCCGCGCCGGCATCTTCCATCCGCCGGGCAAACTCCAGGGCGGTTTCATCTCCCATGGCATAGCCTCTGCGGAATTTACAGGTCACCGGCTTGGCAGTATTCTTTGAAACGGCCCGGATGATGCCGGCCGCCCGTGTTGGGTCCAGCATCAGCGCGGCGCCTTCGCCGTTTTTGACGATCTTAGGTGCCGGGCAGCCCATGTTGATGTCAATGAGGACGATCTCCGGCTGGTCCTCAAAGGTCCGGGCGATCTCTGCCAGGATATCCGGATCACTGCCAAAGAGCTGGACTGCGATGAATTTCTGATTCGGAGCCAGACGAAGCAATTCCCTGGTATTTTCATTGTTGTGATGAAGGGCCTTGGCACTGACCATTTCCGTATACGTCAGATCAGCGCCAAGTTCGGTGAGGATCCCGCGATAGGTCCGATCGGTGACTCCGGCCAGAGGAGCCATCAGCACCTGCCCGATCCCGGTTTTTTCGTTCAGTTGGATCATGGCTCAGCCTCCTCGGGTGGTTTCATAAATCAAAGAGCAGCTCAAAAGCTGCTCTTGTGCGACCATGGTTTCAATAACAATCCTATTCTATCAATATCACGTGATTTGTCAAGATTTTGCCTTGATGAAGGGCGATAATTAACGAAACGTTTATGGTTTGGCCTCCCTGATCATCCATTGCTCTGAGCAAAATCAATTATAATGTATATAAGATACCTGCGGCGAAATCACCGTGTCCGGTTCAGTCAATTTCGCCGGTAAAGGTCCAAGCAAATGACAGGAGGTCCATTTATCATGCAAGCAGTTCGTGTGCATCAATTTGCCGTTCCCAACGCCATGAAGCTCGAAACCATCCAGGATCCAATGCCCGGCCCCGGCCAGGTCCGGATCCGTCTGGCCAATGCCGGGATCAATCCCAACGAGACCTACGTATTAACTGGTACTTACGCCTTCTATACACCGGAGCTGCCCTTTACGCCCGGATTCGACGGAGCCGGCATCATCGATGCGCTCGGCGAGGACGTCACGTCTTTTTGCCTCGGCGACCGGGTCTATCTGGCCGGATTCATGGCCCCTGTCAACACCGGGACCTATGCCGAAAAAGTCGTGGCCAGCGCTTCCCATGTGCATGCCCTGCCGGATAACGTGTCCTTTGCCCAGGGGGCAGCCCTGGGGATCCCTGCCGCAGCCGCCTACCGCGCCGTCTTCATCCAGGGTGAAGTCACCCGGGGGACAAAGGTTTTCATCCACGGTGCCAGCGGCGGGGTGGGCCTTGTGGCGATCCAACTGGCCAAAGCGGCCGGAGCCACCGTCATCGGAAGCGGTTCCTCCGAAGCGGGCCGTCAGCTCATCCTTGAAACCGGGGCTGATCATGCCATGGATCATCTTTCAAAAGACAATCTCGATGAACTCCGTGAGCTGACCGGCGGAACAGGGCCTGATGTCATCATTGAATTTCTGGCCAATCACAATCTGGCCATGGATATGGAGGTCATCGCCCGTTACGGCAGGATCATCGTCATCGGCAACCGCGGCACCATCGAGATCAATCCCCGTCTGCTCATGGGCAAAGATTCTCAGATCCGCGGGCTCGGCATCCCCAATTACAGACCGGAAGAATATGAGGAATGTTTCCGTACCATCCACGAATATCTGGTCCAGGGCAGACTGGTCCCGGTGGTGGGCCGTCATTTCAGCCTGGAAGAAGCCAACGAAGCTCATCGGATCATTCTCGATCAGAAGACCCGGGGCAAACTCATTTTCGACTGCCAGGCCTCTGCTGACCCAATGAGTCCGTGATCCCCGGTGAAGCAGCCACCGCTTCACGCCACTTTCCTGTGATCCTTTCATCGGGTCCCCTTAACGAACCCGACGAAGGCCGGAAGGGCGCTTAAGCGCAGAGCCCAATGGCGTCAAAAAATTATCAGAACCCATATAATAGAACGCACCAAAGGCAGACATCAGATGTCTGCCTTTGGACTGGAATGATTTAACTGATTCCGTAGTGTTTAGAATAATCCGGTGATTTCTCCGTCCGGTGTGATGTCCATTCTTTCTGCGGCCGGGACCTTTGGCAGACCTGGCATGATCATGACATCCCCAGTCAGCACGACGATGAATCCGGCACCGTTGGAAACGCGGACTTCGCGGATGGTTACGTCAAATCCGGTGGGCCGTCCGAGCAGCGTAGGATCATCGGACAGGGAGTACTGTGTCTTGGCCATACAGATGGGCATCTTGTCCATTCCGTTGGCTTCAAGTTCCCGGACCTGCT
>CAYYVR010000101.1:0-10009 GCA_964475185.1 uncultured Clostridium sp.
AATATTAGATTATTAACATTATAAGCATAAACATACAAAAGATCCACAAGTTTTAATACAAAATCAATGAAAGTTATGCAAGATTCATGGTTGGTGGTAAAATAGATTAACGATTTAAGGAGGAGATTATTTGAAATATACTGTTTTTAAAGAGGTTTTTGATTTAGCGCCGGAGCTGGAATTCGGGATCATCATCGCCCGGGGTCTCACCGTCACCGAATCCGATGAAGCGGATCGGCAGCGGTTCATCCTTGCCCAGCAGCAGTTGAAGGAAAAGCACGCTCCCGAGATGATCCGTTCCCTCCCGAATGTGGCCCGCTACCGGGAGGTCCTGCAACAAGCATCGATCAATCCGAATAAATTCACAGCATCGGTGGAAGCTATGCTCAAGCGGGTCGCCAAGGGCAATCCGCTGCCTTTCATCAATGCGCTGGTGGATCTTGGCAATGCCATCTCCATTGAGCAGGGCATCTCGCTGGGAGGCCACGATCTCAGTGAGATCAACGCTGATCTGGAAGTGCGGTTCAGCAAAGCCGGAGACCGGTTCCTCCCCTTCGGCGAAACGGTCTGGGAAGAGGTCTCACCCGGGGAGCTGATCTTTACTGCCGGGGAGGAAGTGCAGACCAGAAAATGGGTCTGGCGGCAATCCGAACTGGGAAAAGTCACTGCAGACACCAAAAATGTTTTTTTCCAGCTGGCCGGATTCAGGGACGAACCGTCTCTGCGGCAGGCAATGATCGACGTTGAGCAGCTTGTGACCGGGCGTCTGGGCGGAACGGCAGAAGTGTTCGTCGTCAATTCAGAGCAGCCGTCCATTGAGTTTTAAGAAGATCCAGGCCGGACGGACAAAGCGGGCCGTGCAGGGGAGAATAGGTAGCTGCCGACAGCTGGATAAAAAGGACTAATATAGGACATGAATTAAAATTCATGTTAAATACAATCAAATATAAGAAAATTTAACCATGGAAAAAATCCCCCAGACATTCAAATGAAAATCTACAACAGAGGTGAAGCATCATGACACATCATACAGATGAATACATCGAATCTGTCCTTGAGCACGGAAGAAGACGCAACGAAGGCCAGTCAGAGTTCATCCAGTCCACCGAGGAAGTCCTCCGTTCGATTGCCCTTTCACTGGAACGCCATCCGGAATACAGACGGTACGGTGTCCTGGAACGGCTCCTTGAACCGGAACGGCAGATCATGTTCCGCATCGGCTGGGAGGACGATCAGGGAAAGATCCAGGTCAATCGCGGCTATAACATCCTCTTCCACAGCATTTTAGGCCCGTTCAAGGGAGGTCTGCGTTTCCATCCCACCGTCAGTCTCTCAGTTGTCAAGTTCCTGGCCTTTGAGCAGACGTTCAAAAATGCACTGACCGGACTCCCCATCGGCGGCGGCAAGGGCGGCAGCGATTTTGATCCCCGGGGAAAATCAGAGGATGAGGTTCGCCGTTTCTGTGAAAGTTTCATGATGGAAATGTACCGGCACATGGATTCAGATACCGATGTTCCGGCCGGTGACATCGGTGTCGGCGGCCGCGAGATCGGCTACCTCTTTGGCACCTATCGCCGGCTGATGGGAAATTATGACAATGGCGCCATCACGGGCAAAGGCACCAGTTTTGGCGGATCCTCCTTTCGGCCGGGAGCCACCGGCTACGGCATAGCCTATTTCTGTGATGAGATCCTCCATCATTTCGGAGAATCCTTTGAAGGCAAGACGGTTCTTGTGTCCGGCTACGGTCAGGTGGCATGGGGAACCATCAGGAAAGTCGCCGAACTGGGCGGCAGGGTCGTCACCCTGTCGGGGTCCGATGGATTCGTCCATGATCCGGAAGGAATCACGACGGAAGAAAAACTACAGTACATCGATGATATCAAAAACAGGCGGACCGGCTCCCTCAAAGGATATGCAGAGAAGTTCGGCGCCGTCTTCCATGAGAAGGAAAAGCCATGGCACATCAAAGCCGATATTGCCATTCCCTGCGCAACGCAGAATGAGATCGGCCTGGCGGAAGCCAAATCCATTGCGGCCAATGGGGTTCGCTATCTGGTGGAGGGGGCCAATATGCCCTGCACCAATGAAGCGGTGGAATATTTCCAGGCACAGGGCATCGTGGTGGGACCGGCCAAAGCCGCCAACGCCGGCGGCGTTTCGGTGTCCGCCCTTGAAATGTCGCAGAATTCCATGAAAGTCGCCATGACCGACGCGGAAATGGACGTAAGACTCAAGACGATCATGAAAGACATGCACACGGCCATCATCAAGACCTGCGAGAACTACGATCTGGGCTATGACCTGGTCACAGGGGGCAATATCACAGGCTTTGAGCGGGTTGCCGACGCCATGGTAAGACTGGGCATCTACTGATCCCTTCCACACCGGGCATCGCATCTTCAGTCAGCAGTCAGACGAAGCGTCGGTGTTTTCGGATTGGTCTTATTTCCTTCATCGTTTTTTAATCCAATCCTTCCATAATGAAAGCAGCAAAGGTCCATCGGCCTGGATCAGTCCAGCTCCGATCTGGACAGACGATCTCAACGCTTATTCAGAAAAAGAGTAGGAGGCAAGTTATCATGAAACATTCGATCCGGATCCTGATCGCGTCAGCCACCGCCGCAATGATTCTTTCAGCCTGTTCCGGCGGCGGAACAGACACCACGGCCCCTCCTGATACAACCACTCCGCTTACTTCGCCTGTGACCCTGCCGTCAACCGCTGCACCGCCCGCAACCCAGCCATCCACCACTGCAAATCAGACAACGGCGCCGGCTTCGCTGCCCCCTGCCACCACCACAGCAGGTCCGGCCGAGCCGGACCACGAAGTGGCCGCGGCCTTCCGCAAATCGGCGGATATCATGGCCGCCATCGACAGTTATCGCATCACCACCACCACGGAAACCAGTGTATTTGGTCAGGCTACAGAAACAACATCCATCATGGACTACTTCCCGAAACTGAAACGGTATAAAATGACGATGGAAGTGGAAGGCATGACAATGGAAACTTACGTCATCGACGATCAGATCTACAGCCAGATGCCGGACGGAAGCTGGACAAAGATGACCATGGCGGCGCCGGAAATGACGCCCGGGGAATCCCTGGATCAGATCCATGACGTTGGATTCTTTGACCTGTTCATCCATGAAAAAACATCCAATGGCTACGTACTGAAAACCAGACGGCCCCTGACGATAGCGGAAATGATGAAACTCGGCACAGCCGCCGGCAATGTCGGCGGGACCCAGGATCCGGAAGGGCTGGGGGAGGATCTTGAGATGTCCTATGAGATGGAGATCCGCCTGGACGATAGTTACCGCAATGAGGAGACCCACATGAAGATCCTCATGAAACTGGGGGAAATGGATATGGATTCCCAGATCCGGATGGTGTATTCCGATTTCAACTCGGTGGCGCCCTTCGAGTTGCCGGCAACTGCTGAAAATGCCAGGGAAATCTCCATCCCTGAACCTTAAGTTCAGGATCGGAGCCAGGCCGGCAGACCCCATGAGCAGCAAATCCGAGATCGGGCCGGATCTTTCCGGCATGCAGGATCATCATAACAGGACGACTAAATCCTTCGACGAAACAGTTCGCCGAAACAGTTCGACGAACCAGTAAGACCAACCAGTACGGAGAAGCTATGGCTGAGGAAAAAAAGAAGAAAAAACAGGAAGACGAACCCATCATGTTCTATCGAACCTTCGATGATGAGATCGTCCGAATCGATCCCGACCGGGAAGAAATGGACTCGCTCCCGATTTCAGGTCCCAGGACCTCCCATGAACCCATACCGGTGATCCCGGGTTACTTCACCTTGTCAGATGCCATCGAGAGAGCCAAATCCAGGGAGGAGATCATCGAGTTCGCCGTGGTGAAAACAAAAAAACACCATGGCGAAGAGCATGCACTCCCTGAAGAGGATGCCAGGCGGGAGGGCAAGGGTCACGTCAAGGGCCACGGCCCAAAAGAAAACAGGGACAAACCTGCCAGGGGCAAAAAGACCGGCAAACATAAAGTGCTGACGGTGGATGACCTTTTGGATGAGATGGAGGAAGCTCCGCCAGTCAGCCGGGACTATTCTCTTGAGGAATTGAATCGAAACCGGCAGCTGTTCAATATCGTCATGGACCACACCATGGTCGATCTGTTTCAAGGCGGCAGCAGCGGCGAGAACGATGATCCACCGGCAGACCAGAGAGACAGCAGCCCGGATGAGGCCGGAAAGCCTGAAAAGGACAAAAAGCCTGACAAGGTCAGAAAGTCTGACAAGGCCAGAAAGTCGGACAAGGCCAGAAAGTCGGACAAGGCCAGAAAGTCGGACAAAGACAAAAAGACTGATCAGGACAGAAAAACCAGGAAAGATCAAAAACTTCAAAAAGACGGAAAATCAAAAATAGGCAGAAAACTGAAAAAAGATAAAAAATAAAAAGCGGCAGGCCCTGCCGCAGCTGAAATAAATCCCGGGAAGCCTGATGCATCAGGTTTCCCGGGATTTGCCGCGGAGGGGATTTGCCGCGGAGGGGATTTGCCGCAGACGGGATCGCTCCCACAGTCCACGCTGTCGGCTAGAGGAGCTTCAGCAGGTCAGGTCTGATGCCGTCCATAAAAGAGTCCGCGATCCCAAAATCCATCGCTTTGTAGCTCCAGGCGGCACGCCCGATATTGTGCCGGTCGAGTACGCTGCAGATCAGCCTGTACCATTTGAGGATCTCTTCAGGGGCAGCCCGGTCGATGACGCCGAACTCGCCGCAGTACAAGGCAGTGTTTCTTGATGCGGCGATCTGCACCGCTTCTTCAAACAGCGCTTCAAAATATTTTTCATCGGGCGAATCCTCCGGTCTGAAGCTATGGAGATCGATGGAGAAGTTCGATCCGATTTTTTCTTCAGATACTTCAGCATACTGCGCAAACGTTGCATCAAGGGGCCAGCGGAAATCCGGATCCATCTGTTCACCGAGCCAGGGAGCACCCTGGTGGGTGAATAACAGAGGTTCATAGCAGTGGAAGGTGTAAATGATGTGCTCATCATAGGGCGGATCCAGATCTTTTACCGAAGCGGCACTGTTGTTCCAGTAACTGCCGACAATGATTCGGATCGTCGGGGCCTGGGCGCGGATCCGGACAATGCAGGTCGCTGCGATCTCGTTCCAGAGACTGCCGTAAGCTTTATCGGTGACTTCATTGAGCAGTTCAAAGCAGAGCATATCTTCATGTTCCCCGAAGCGCCGGGCAAACTGTTCCCAGAGTCTGCAGAAGCGTTCATGCAATGCGGGCGTTTCAAAAAAACCGTTGTCTTTGCGGTCAAAGGAGAACCCTGAAGTTTTGTGCAGATCAAGGATCATGTTCAGGCCCAGTTCCCTGCACCAGTCGATGGCCTTCTGGATATAGCCAAAGCCCTCTTCCCGGTAAACACCTTCTTCCGTTTCGACCAGCACATAATCAACCGGGACGCGAACGTGATCTGCCCCCCAGGACCTGATGGTTTTCAAATCGTCTTTCGTGATGAAGGTATCATAGTGCTCTTTCGTATCCCCGCACTGAGATAGCCAGCCGCCAAGATTGACCCCATGCATGTAACCGGTTAGCTGTTTCATTTTTATCAACTCCCTGCTGTCAGTATAGACGGTTTTTGAAAAAAGAAAAAACGGCCGGTCAGGTTGTTCCGTTTTTATGATCCCGGATCTCGCCTCGGCAGGGGTACTGGCCGAAGACTCTGCCGGACAGGGCAAATAAAATGCAGGAGGAATCCCTGTTCAGCGGGGCGGAAATCACGCAGCCGCAGGGTGTTCCCGCCTACAAGGCGCCTGAAAAAGTCCACGGTAAAAGTCTCCGGGAAAAGTCTCCGGAAAAAGTCTCCGGAAAAAGTCTGCATCATCCCGTCCCTATTGACAGGGCATGTCGAAGCGTTTAAAATAACATGGAAAGCAAAGTCTTTAAATCAGTCCCGTGAGGCTGGAAAGAGAAACCATCAGAATACCTTCGATGTGTCATTATGACCTCTTTTTACCCGCGGGCAAAAAAGAGGTCTTTATTATTGTGCAAACTCATGGATTTAAATTTCACAGGGAGGAAATAATCATGAAGCATTTAACCACACTGAAGGAACTGGAGATCAGCGAAATCAAGGCAATACTGGACCGGGCCGGGGAGTTCAAGAAAGGGGAGCAGAAAACATACGCCAACGTAGTTTTTGCGAACCTTTTTTTCGAGCCATCCACCCGCACCCAGAACTCATTTATCATGGCTGAGAAAAAGATGGGGATCCAGGACATCAACCTCAATACGGAAGCGTCGGCTGTCAAAAAAGGCGAAACACTCTATGACACGGTCAAAACCTTTGAAGCCATCGGCGTCAGCGGTGTTGTGATCCGGGCCACCGAGGAGAGATACTATGAGCAGCTGGTCGGAAAAGTCAGTATCCCGATCATGAACGGAGGCGATGGGGCCGGGGATCATCCCACACAGTCGCTGCTGGATCTGATGACCATCCGGGAAGAATTCGGCCGCCTGGAAGGGCTCCGCGTCCTCATCCTGGGGGACATCCGCTTCTCCCGGGTCGCCAAGACCAACATCGAAGTGATGCGCCGCCTGGGCATGGAAGTATTCATCTGCGCACCGGAACCGCTGAAGGATCCGGCCTACGACTATATCGACTGCGACAATGCGTTCAGCAAAGTGGATGTGGTCATGCTCCTTCGGGTCCAGCATGAACGCCATGAGCACCGGATGAGCATGACCCAGGAAGAATACCTGGCCAACTGGGGATTGAATAAAGTCCGATATGGTGAAATGCAGGAGCATGCCATCATCATGCATCCGGCGCCCTTCAACCGGGGATGGGAAATCGACACGGACCTGGTCGAAAGCCCGAAATCCAGGATCTTCCGCCAGATGGAAAACGGGGTCTATGTCCGGATGGCAGTCATCGAAAGAGCACTGGACCGCTCATGATCCTACTGAAAAATGCAAACATGATCCGCCGTGACAATGAACTTGCCGCGGTGGACCTTTTACTGAATGGAGATCGGATCGAGGCCATGGCACCGTCCATGGAAGCGGATCCGGCCTGGGATGTGCTGGACTGCAGCGGGATGCTCGTCACGCCAGGGTTCATTGATCCCCACGTGCATCTGCGCGAGCCGGGGTTCACTCGCAAAGAGACCATTGCCACGGGCGCTCGGGCGGCAGTCAGAGGCGGCTACACCACTGTTTTTGCCATGCCCAACGTCGATCCCTGTCCGGACACGGCGGAACGAATGGCGGATATGGTGAAGCGGGCCCAGGCGGCTCCGCTGGATATCCGCTTCTTTGCCCCCCTGTCAGTGGGCGAGCAAGGAATCGAGCTGACGGACTTCAAAGCCCTGAAAGAAGCCGGAGCCATCGGTCTGTCCGACGACGGCAAGGGACTGCAGAGCAACCGTCAGATGGCCAGAGCCATGGAACTGGCTGCTGCCAATGACCTGGTCATCAGTGCCCACTGCGAGGATGAGAGCATCCTGAACGGGGGCTACATCCATGCCGGCAGCTATGCCCGGCGCAATGGCCACAGGGGCATCCTGCGCGCCTGCGAAGACATCCAGGCGGGCCGGGACATCCTTCTGGCCGGAGAGTATGGAACGCGTTACCATATCTGCCACATCTCCAGCCACCGCACCGTGGATCTGCTCCAACTGGGCCAGGCCTGGGGTCACAGCGTGTCCGGAGAAGTCTCGCCCCATCATCTGCTCCTGACTGAGGATCAGCTGGAGGAAGACGGTAAATTCAAAATGAATCCGCCGCTGCGGGAGGAGATCGACCGGCAGCGCCTCATCAGAGGATTGAGGGAAGGGACCATCAAAGTCATTGCCACGGACCATGCGCCGCATACGGCAGAGGAAAAAAAACAGGGCCTGGCCCGGTCAGCCTTTGGCATCACCGGCCTGGAAACAGCCTTCCCGCTCCTTTATACCTACCTTGTGAAACCAGGACATCTGACCCTGGAGACCCTGGTTCGTGCCATGACCAGTGGACCGGCGGAGGTCTTCGGCCTGCCCGGCGGAATCCTTGAAACAGGCGCTCCGGCGGATCTGACCCTCATCCGGCTGGATGCGGAGTCCGTCATCGACGCATCCGCCCATGAAAGTCTGGGACGGAACACGCCCTTTGACGGGTGGCGCGTGCAAAGCGCCGTTGACACGGTGATCAAAGACGGTGCGGTGATCCTGCGCAGGGGCGAGCTGCTGGTCTGAGACCTTCTATTGAAATGGATGGATTTTTTAAAATGAATGAAAGGAATGGGTGAATCAAATGGATCGGATCAAAAATATCGAATGGGATCTGCCGGTCATTGAGAATACGGAAATTGCCCGTGAAACGTATCGTCTGACCCTGGATAACAGCACCCTGGAGGCAGCTGTTCTTCCCGGAACGTTCTTCAACCTGACAGTGCCCGATGGGCGATTCATCCTGAAACGCCCCATTTCAGTATTTGCAGTGGACCGGCCGGCCGGCCGGCTCTCCTTTATTTATAAAATCATGGGGGAGGGCACCTGGGCGCTGACTTCGGTGAAACCCGGTGACAGGATCTGTGTTCTCGGACCTCTGGGCTCAGGGTTCCCGATCCAGGATGAGTCCGCCAGGGTCCTGCTCATCGGCGGCGGCGTCGGGGTACCGCCCCTGTATGAACTGGGCTGCCGGCTGAAGGCGGCGGGCAAGCAGGTCATCTCGGTGCTGGGGTTCAAAGATCACGCGTCCGTCTTCTGCGAAGAGGAATTTCAGGCCCTGGGCCGGACCATCATCTGCACCGATGACGGATCCTTCGGCTTTGCCGGGCTGGTGACCCAGGCCATCGAACATGAAAAGATCGATTTCGATACGCTGTATGCCTGCGGTCCGCGGCCCATGCTCAAAGCGGTGGATCTGACCTGGCGGGATAAAAAAATCGGCTATCTTTCCTTCGAGGAACGAATGGCCTGCGGGATCGGCGCCTGCTACGGCTGCATGACACCGACCAAAGACGGACTGAAGCGGGTCTGCAAAGACGGACCGGTATTCCGGCTGGGGGAGGCGCTCTATGATTGATCTAAGTGTGAAACTGCCGGGTCTTGATCTCAAGAACCCGGTGATGCCGGCATCCGGCTGCTTTGGATTCGGCCGGGAATATGCCGAACTTTATGATCTCAGCATCCTGGGCTCTGCCATGATCAAGGCCGTGACCCGGGAAGTCCGCCAGGGCAATCCCATGCCCCGGGTGGCGGAGACCCCGCAGGGGATGCTCAATGCCATCGGGCTGATGAACCCTGGCATCGATCATGTGGAGGAGGAGCTGAAGTGGCTGGAAGGGTTCGACCTTCCCATCATCAGCAATGTGGCCGGTAACACCGAGGAAGATTATCTTTATGTGGCGTCCCGGATCCAGAACGCTCCCAATGTCGGCGCCCTGGAGATCAATATTTCCTGCCCCAATGTCAAACACGGCGGCCTGGCCTTTGGTCAGGATCCCGCAGTGGCACACCGCCTGACCCGGCGGATCCGGGAAGTCACCGATAAACCGATCTACATGAAACTGTCACCCAATGTCACCGACATCCGGGCCATGGCGAAAGCCGTGGAGGAGGGCGGTGCCCATGGCATCACCATGATCAATACCCTGACGGCCATGCGCATCGATCTGAAAACGGGCCGTCCGGTCCTTGCCAACGGCACCGGCGGACTCTCCGGGCCGGCCATCCGGCCCATCGCCGTCCGGATGATCCATGAAGTCTACCGGACCGTGAATATCCCCATCATCGGCATGGGCGGCATCACCTGCGCGGAAGATGTCCTGGAGTTCCTCTACGCCGGCGCCAGCGCCGTGGCCATCGGGACCCAGAACCTTGTGGACCCCTATGTCTGCCCCAGGATCATCGCCGATCTGCCGGGTGTCCTCCATCAGTATGGCTTTCAATCAGTCCGGGAAGCGGTGGGATACAGTCATCGAATTTAATCACAGGACAAAAGCACCTGACGGAAAACCCTCCTG
>CAYYVR010000102.1:0-9743 GCA_964475185.1 uncultured Clostridium sp.
ACTAATAGATCGAGGGCTTGATCTTAGAAGTTAATTTAAGATGATCTTTACGTTTGAAGAATTATATGCAGTCTTGAGGGAACAAAAACCTCATAATCCGGTGTTTATGACTGTAAGGGCTACACCCGTTCCCATCCCGAACACGATGGTTAAGCCTTATGGTGCTGATGATACTGCATGGGAAGCTGTGTGGGAAAGTAAGTTGACGCCGGTTCATCAAATATCCTGATGCTTCATCAGGATATTTTTCGTGGATCATTAGCTCAGTTGGTTAGAGCAACCGGCTCATAACCGGTCGGTCCGGGGTTCGAGTCCCTGATGGTCCACCACTCATCCGGGGGTATAGCTCAGTTGGGAGAGCACCTGCTTTGCACGCAGGGGGTCAAGAGTTCGAGTCTCTTTATCTCCACCATTAAAAAGCCTTCTGTTTCAGGAAGGCTTTTTGTTTCATTATAATTTGGATATATTTCCATATTAATCACGATTCAGCTTGACCTTACAATTCCGTCAACGTATAATTACAAAGGGCATTTTCTTTTTTTGCTGAAAGCGCCTCATTTCTTTACTCTGAATCACGAAGAAGGTTTAATATTGACTGCTGTTTTCCTGATGGACCTTCCTTATTAATTCATTCTTTTTCATGGACCGGTAAGAGAAAATTTCAGTCAAACTTCATACTCTGATTCACTCAATTATAAAAATAAACTTTGGAGGCCTTTAACTTGGAAGAAATTGATTTAAAAGAACTTATGATGATTCTGCTCCATCGCATCTGGCTCATCATCGGTGCAACGATTCTGGCGGGTGCACTCGTATTTGGGTTCACCAGATTATTCGTCAAACCCCAGTACACATCTTCGATCAAAATGTATGTCAACAACTCGACTTCATCCAAGGGCAACATGTCTTCGGCTGATCTGTCAGCGGCTAAATCCATCGTGGATACCTATATTACCATCATTGAAAGCGATACAGTGCTCAGCGATGTCATCAGCACCGCCGAGTCGGATCTTACCACTTCGCAGCTGAGTCAGATGATCAGTGCACGTTCACTGAACAATACAGAGGTCTTCCAGGTCAGCGTGACGAATCCGGATCCCACCGATGCCTATAATCTGGCGAATTCCATAGCGGATACAGCGCCGGATTATCTGACTGAGATCGTCGAAGGGACGGCTGTGAAGATCATCGACCGGGCCAAGTTCAACGATGTTCCGGTTTCTCCAAATTACCTGCAAAACGCGCTGATCGGCATGGTCCTCGGATTCATGCTGGCAACAGGGCTGGTTCTTCTCCTTTCCTTCATGGACACACGGATCAAAAGTGAGCAGGATCTTGAGAAGATCTCCTATCTGCCCATCCTTGGTGCCATTACTGACTTTGAAAATGCCAGTAATTTAAATTATGGCTTTTCTCTGAAAGGTGAGGTGATATAAATGGGAATCAAAAATTTGTTTGGTAAATCCGACCAACACGCGGTTCAAAACATCAAGGCTGAACGGCAGCACATTCTCAGCAAGAATACACCTTTTAATATTGTGGAAGAATATAAAGCACTGAGGACCAACATCCAGTTTTCAACCACCAAAGATGGCTGCAAGGTCATCGGCCTGACCAGTTCCAAACCGGGTGAAGGCAAAAGTATCACTTGTCTCAACCTGGCTCTCACGTTTGCTGAAACCCATGCAAAAGTGCTGGTCATTGACAGTGACCTGCGGAAACCAAAGATATCCCGCCTGCTGAAAGCCAAGGCGATCCCGGGACTCAGCAATGTTCTGGTCAATATGAGTACAGTGGATGAAGCCATTCAGACGATGAAATTTGAGGACCATACCGTAGATCTGCTCCTCTCCGGTGACATCCCGCCCAATCCTTCTGAGCTTTTAGGCTCCAATAAAATGAAGGAGCTGGTGAAGACCCTTTCCCAGCGCTATGATTATATTTTCTTTGATACACCGCCAGTCGGCATCGTCACCGATACAGTCATTCTGTCCAGTCTTTTCACGGGTATTGTATTAGTGGTCCGCTCCGGCCAGACGCAGCAGGATCTTGTGCACAATGCGCTGAATCAATTGAAATTCTCTGGTGCGAATGTCCTGGGCTTCGTTCTGAATGGGGTCAATGCCAAAGGAACTCGCCGGTATTCTGCCTATCGATCATATCGTCAGCCTTCCAATCTGAGAGACTGATCTTCTTTCCATGAAACTCAGGAAAGAAAAGACATTCATTGAAATTTGTGTCTTTTTATCGGAGGACCCTATAGCCAGCCAATCAGACCCAGACCCTGAGAGAATAGATCTTTCAGGGTCTGTTCGGTTTTTTGGCTGCACAATGGATCTCCCATGATTCTACAGGCACTTCGTTCATGAACAGGCCAGAGGAGGGTACTGGAGGATTTCGGGTGAAGAGACCATGGGATCGTCTTGCCGCGGGAATCTTTCATTGACAATCATTGCGCCATCCGATACTTTTAATAGAACAGGGACAGGCAGATCCAACATCCTGGAGCCCCTTCAGTCTGCTGGGGTGGAGGACGCTTTTATATCGAATGCAAATTTTCAGCGTGAAAGCTGGGTGACGCTGCCCATGCTCTATAAGTCATAGATCCTTTATGTAACCAGGACGAGAAACAAGATGGGAAGTGAAGTAGATGAATTACCTGGAACTGGATACACCGGCGCTTCTGATCGACCGGGATGTCCTGATGAAAAATCTGGTCTGGATGCAGGCCTATGCCGATCGCTGCGGCGTGGCGCTCAGACCCCATACCAAGACCCATAAAATGCCGGAGGTGGCCAGACTGCAGCTGGAGCAGGGGGCCTGCGGCATCGCAGTGGCCAAAGTCGGAGAAGCTGAAGTGATGGCCGCCCATGGCATTGAGGATATCTTTATTGCCAATGAAATCGTCGGAGACATCAAGCTGAAAAGGATCATTGATCTGTCCGGCAGGGCAGCGGTCAGTTTTGGCGTGGACTCGCCCGAACAGGTCCTGGCCGCTGAGCGGATCTTCGCGCAGGCGGGGCAGACTGCCCGGATCCTCATTGAGATCGAAGTGGGGGAGAACCGGTCAGGGATCATCGAAGAAGCGGATTTTTCTGAACTGCTCCAGACCATCAGAACATGCCCCCATGTCGACTTTAGAGGGATCTTCTCCCATGACGGCAACAGTTATGAAGCACCGGATCTGGAAAGCTGCCGCCGGATCGCCCGTGAAGCCCAGGAGCGGACCCTGCATTTTGCACGGTTGGCACAGCAGGCCAACATGCCGTGTCAGGTCGTAAGTTACGGGTCGACCCCGACGCTGATGAATGAAGTGGAGATCCTGGAGGGGATCACTGAGATCCGCCCCGGGACCTATGCCCTCATGGATGCATCCCAGGCCAACGCCATCGGGACCCCTGAGCACTGCGCAGCCTTCGTTTTAGCCACCGTCATCAGCCGGCCGACCAAAGAGCGGGTCATCCTCGATGTGGGCGCAAAAGGCCTCACGATGCAGGAGAGGACAGAAGGGATCTGTGCGACGCCGGGCAAAGGAACCCTGCCGGATCATCCCGGTGTTTTCATCGATTCAGTTTTTGATGAGCATGCCATCATATATCATGAAGACTTCAGGAACTCAGTGCGCATCGGTGATAAAGTCCGGATCCTGCCGGTGCATATCTGTCCGGTCTGCAATCTCTATGATTCGGCTTATCTGGTGTCAGGGGATGAAGTCATTGGAGAGATCGAGGTGTCTGCCAGGGGAAAATTGCTCTGATCAGCCGCTCTTCATGGACCAGGGACTGTCAGTCAGGGGATCGGAACGGTACCGGTCCAAGTCGATCATAGGAAGCACCATCATATGGAATAAAGGAGAAGCCGCTTGAAGAAAATAATTGCTTTACTCATCGCACTGCTCATGATCCTTCTGATCCTGGGCCAGGTCAGGGCCTTTGGCGCCGAGACGTATCAGGTCCATGTCAGGATCGATACGTACCAGGACAGCTATTCAGCCAGTATCCGCAGCAACCCTTACGGCACCTACGGACCGGGGGTGTATACTGTCTTTCGAAAAGCCAACGGAATGCTCAACATCACGAAAACAGACGGAGTGCCCGGAGCGTGGATCAATCCCTCGGATAATCCGGAACCTGCGAGCCCCGCGCCATCAGACCCCTCACCCCTGGAGCCCTCACCCGTAGCGCCGGCTCCGGGATCAGAATTTGCCCATGCGCTGGCTCAGAATGGTCTCAACCTGCGCACCGGCCCTGGGACCGGCTACAGCATCATCGGAAAGATCCCCTACGGAACGAAAGTGGAACTTCTCAATGCCGGCTCCACCTGGAGCCGCATCCGCTTCAGTCAGAAGGAGGGTTACGTCTCCAGCCGATATCTGGGGGATGCACCGGGACAGCCTGCCGGAGAACGGTACGACACAACGGCACGGGTCAACTTCCGGAGCGGTCCGGGGACAGGCTATTTAAGTTATGGCGTCCTGCCGGCAGGTACTTCAGTGGCAGTAACTTCTAACGCCGGGTCCTGGTTCAAGGTCGAATATAACGGGACGGGCGGATACATCCACTCTGCCTATCTGGTCAAAACGGACCCGGCGGCTTTCGAACCGAAGATCCAGACCACGCCGTACCGCGTGAGGAGTCGGGTGAATTTCAGGGAAGGACCCGGCACCGGATATACCAGCATGGGAAAACTCCTGACAGGGACTCCGGTGGGACTGATATCTGCCAGCGGATCATGGTCCAAGATCCTCCATAAAGGCGTAACGGGTTTTGTTTCCTCGGCATATATCGAACCCGAGACCATCCGCCGCCCGCGGATCGGGATCACGTGGTTTGGCAGTTACCGTTCCTACGGTAAATATGTTTCAGCCGTGGAGAGCGCCGGGGGTGAGGTTGTTTTTCTGCCCCAGGTAACGTCCCTGACTCAGGCCAGAGGAGCGCTGAAGAACATCGACGGAATGGTCAGTATCGGGGGCGGGGATCTTTCCCCCAGATATTACGGAGAAGAGGCGTCCCCGCTCCTGGAGCGCATCGACGCAGCCCGTGACACTTCGGATCATTGGATCCTGAAGGCTGCCCTTGAACTTGATCTGCCTGTGGTGGGGATCTGCCGGGGGATCCAGTGGATCAATGTGCTCCATGGCGGGACGCTGTATCAGGACATCCCGACACAGCTCGGGCTCAAAACGTCCCACCGAGATCCGGCTGGAAAGGTCAGCGTTTATCATGATGTGACGGTGACCGGAGATTCGCTGCTTTCCCAGATGATCGGTGCCGGTACCATGGAAGTGGATTCCTGGCATCATCAGGGAATCAAAGTCACCGGTCAGGGACTGAAAGTATCCGCCCGGACCGCGGACGGACTGGTGGAAGGGATCGAAGCCACAGATAAAAGGTTCGTTGTCGGCGTGCAGTTCCATCCGGAGAAACTGTATACGTCAAGAAACAGCAAATTCCTCAATGTCTTCAAACGACTGGTGGAGGAATCCAGATAAGCAGATATAAAGCAGGATCACCCGCCAAAAACCCCATCCGATGAGTTCGCAAACTCATCGGATGGGGTTTTAAAATCAAATCAGAACAGCAGAGAAAAGATCCGGTAGAAGCTTTCCTTCATAAACTGTGTCCGCGGACGATCCATATATTTATCCAAGGTCAGTTCTTCGGCATTCTCCATATCTTCCTGAAAAAAACCTTCCATTTTGGCGGCCAGGTATTCATCGTAGAGGATCGCATTGACCTCATAGTTGAAAAAGAAGGAGCGTACATCAAAATTAGCAGTGCCCAGTGTAAAGGACCGGCCGTCGCAGACCACGGCTTTGTTATGGGTAAAGGAGGTCTTGTCATACATGAACACCCTGGCGCCGCTCTCGAGCAGTTCACCCAGGTAAGTCATGGAGGCATGGCCCACAAAGGGGTGGTCATACTGAGCCGGGAACATGATCCGTACATCGACACCGGATTTGATGGCGGTTTTCAGTGCCGATGCAGTGCCCTCACTGGGAATGAAATAAGGCGTGGAGATGAAGATGCGCTCTTTGGCGGTGGCGATCATCTTGAGGAACATGAGCTCGATGGAGTAGAAGGCCGATTCGGGGCCGGAATAGCAGATCTGGATGGGGACTTCGCTGGTGACGCTGGTGGGCTGGAAATACTCTGAGAGGTCTGATTCTTCTTTGTAGATCTCTCTCTGCTTCATATATTCCCATTTCTGACTGGCCTGATTGCGGTGCAGGACGGCGAAGAAATCATCAAAGAAGAGTCCCTGCATACCGAGCACAAAATCGCCTTCCACCCGCATATGGGTATCGCGCCAATAGCCCATGGGTCCTTTGGAGACATATTCATCCCCGATGTTATTCCCCCCGAGGTACCCGATCTTTCCATCGATGATGACCATTTTCCGGTGATTCCGATAATTGATCGACATATCGATGAAGCGGGAAACAAAGGCGAAGGCTGCGGTATAGGTTACGATCTCGATCCCTGCGGCCATCAGTTCCTTTTTATACTGACGGTCAAAGGTGCGCCCGCCGATTTTATCCATGATGACGCGGACCTTGACGCCGGACAGGGCTTTTTCTTTGAGAATATCAAAAATCTGACGCCCCAGATGGTCGGATTTGACGATGAAGTATTCCATGTGGATATGATGCTGGGCACCTTCCAGATCCTCCAGCAGTCTGGCGTATTTTTCCACGCCGTCTTTATACAGGGTCACATCATTGTGATGAAACATGGGAGAGGCGTTCAGATTCGATACCATGCGTGCAATATCTTCGTTGGGGCCTTCAAAGTCGCCCAGCGAGCGGCTGATCAGGTCGGAGACGGCGGGTGAAAATCGTTCGCTTAACACGGTGCCGCGCCAGTTGACCCCCATATATGCGTAGAGGAACAGGCCGATCGGCGGCAGAAAAACCAGGATCAACAGCCACCCCAGAACTTTTTCGGGGCGTTCCCGCTTATGGAAGACCAGTGAGAACATGATGACAAGGTTGATGGCGTAAAACAGAAAATTGATGTATGGAAGTATTTTCAAAGTAATTCCTCCAGTGTTTATTGTAGCTAATTATACCATTTTTTGATTGTCGGGGAGACGTACCGGATCCGTTGAACACCTTCCTGTCATAACCATTCCTGTCATAACCCCTCCTGTCAACACAACGCCTGTCAAACCTCTTCCTGAGGCCAGGGAACGGGTAAAGCAAGAAGGTGAGCCTCGCAACAGAGGCTCACCTTTAATATTCAGCGGATCCGGTATTATGATCGGATGATCTCATCCAACTGGTCCAGCCTTTGGATCTCAAACGTTGGGACCAGTTCCGGCACGTCGGGAAATGGTTTCCCATGGCGGTTGAACCAGCAGGTGGCGATGCCCGCCTGATTTCCGCCCAGGATGTCCGAGGTCAGGCTGTCGCCGATGACCAGAGCTTTGCGGGAATCAAAGCCGGGAATGCTGGTCCTGACGTGATCGAAGAAGCGGGGATCGGGCTTATTGACGCCGATTTGCTCGGAAATGAACAGATCCTGAAACAAATCGGTGATGCCGGCCTTCTCCAGACGCAGGATCTGGGTTTGATACAGGCCGTTGGAGATGGCGTAGATCCTGAAGTCGTCGCGCCAACGGGTCAGAAGACTCTGAGCCTCGGGGATCAGAACCCCCTGGCGATTCAATTCCGCGCGAAAGATCTGCTCAGCCTCGGCGCCGTGGACATTCAGACCGAGATCCCGGAAAAACAGTTCAAAACGATGGTGCAGGACGTGCTCGATGGTGACTTGTTTGCGCTCCAGCTGTTCCCAGAGCGTGAGATTGATGTGCGCGTACTGCGCCAGCCTCTCAACAGTGGGTGTCAGACCATGGTGGCTGAGAAGATTTGAGATGGCGGCCTCTTCAGCAGCCTTGAAATCAAGAATGGTATCATCCAGATCGAATAGCAGGTATTTATACATACAATTCTCCATATAAAAAGAAAAAAAGGAATTTTTGCAAATTCCTTTTTGGAGTGGTGGGACGTATAGGACTCGAACCTACGACTTTCACCACGTCAAGGTGACACTCTCCCAGCTGAGTTAACGTCCCAAAGTTTCCATAAAATGAGTATACACTATCCGGAGGCGGATTTCCACATTTTAACACGCATTTTTGCAAATATTATTCTCGGAAGTGCCTGTATGAGCAGTTTTAAGTGCCTGGCTGAGTTGGTTGGCATATACAGTTCACCATAATGGTTATAAGGGTGCTGAATTAATAGTCATTACATCTCTATATTGCAAAAATGGCAATTAATGATCCATATATGAAGAAGAAATAAAGAAAGTATGGCATTTAGTTTTAAATTAGTTAATAATCAATTTCCGAAAAAATCTAGCAAAATATTTCTATATTTCAAGGAAAACGTTAACAATATTTCGAATCCTTTAATTTAATTGATAATCATTAGAGATGTTGAGATATAAAGGTGGTGTAAAGATTCATTTTCTTGCAATATTTGTCATCCTTTTGTAATATAGGCAATGTCATGAAGGGTAAAAAACCAAATTCAGTTTGGTATGTCACAGGAGAAATTATGAAAAAGAGAAATTTGAAAGTAAAAGTACTGGTTGCTGCCACCGTTGCAGTTTCGACCATCCTCGCTCCGCTTACCGGAGCCATTGCCGAGGCTACTACAGTCACCGCTAAATCTGGCGTGAATCTGAGAGCGTCAGGCAGCAAGTATTCATCGAAGGTAGGATATATCTCTTCGGGAAAAAATGTCCAGTATCTTGGCATTTCCAACGGATACTACAAACTTTCCGTGGATGGGAAGATCGGATACGCCTATAATTCATATCTGAAGGGCTCCACAGTTTCGGCGACTTCAAATGTCAATATGAGATCCGGAGCCAGCAGTTCCACGTCAAAGGTAGCATATGTTTATAAGGGAACGGAAGCCAAAGTATTGGGCCGCAACGGCAACTGGCTTTACATCGAGCACAATGGCAAAAAAGGGTTTTCTTATAAGTCATACTGGTTCCTGTCAGACACGCTGTTCAAGAGCCTTCCTTATGTGAGCTCAGCTGGATCCACAGCCAGTTCGACACCTACGGTCATTCGGACCGCTGCGGAATCAACCATCGGCAACCGCGTCGTGGCAGAAGCAAAAAAACTTCTGGGCGCCAAGTATGTCTACGGCGGAGATTCCTGGTCAGATGGCGGATTTGACTGTTCCGGCCTGACCCAGTATGTCTGGGGCCGTGTCGGCTATCTCATCCCGAGAACTGCTTCACAGCAGTGGTATGGCATAAAGACCAGAGTGTCCGCATCCAACCGCCGTCCCGGAGATGTGATCATCATGACCAATGGCTACCGGATCACCCATGCCGGGATCTATATCGGGGACAATAAGATGATCCATTCCCCCAGACCTGGCAAGACCGTTGAGATCAAATCCCTGGACTGGTACCAGAGAGAAGGCTGGATCAAGGGCTATCTCAGACCCAACGGCAACTAGTCGCAGCATTACAGCCGGACTTAAAACCACAGGAAAAATCAAAATCACCTTCACAATTGACATCAAAAAAATGCAGTTTTCACTGCATTTTTTTATTTTAAAGAGGATCGGGTAAACAGCAGGTCGACTGCAAGGGCCTGGCGGCGGACGGTCTTTTGATCCATCGGCTTTACAAGCACAGGGCAGGATCAGTACATATCCGAATATCGAGTAGCTAGAAGGCAGGGTGCGACCCTGTCTTCTTTGCTCTCACAGA
>CAYYVR010000103.1:0-9491 GCA_964475185.1 uncultured Clostridium sp.
TCACCCGGTTTTGGGTGAACTTCGCTCGTTTGGCTCTGCAATTTCGATTTGGCTGAAGGATCATGAAAGTTTCAGGCAGGGGCGGCAGAAAAGAGACGGGATCAGCGGATCCCTTTTTTGATCATGGTTTCCACCAGCATGTCATAGGTGAGATCCGATGGGACCAGTTCCTTGGTCTCGATGGCCAGTCCGCCGCAGACGGAAGCCATCATGAGGCTGCGTTCCAGATTGCGCTTCTTCAGATATTCGACCAGGAACCCGGCGAAGTAATTGTCGCCGGCCCCTTCTGAATCCACCAGTGTGAAGTCATGGGCGCTCTGTTCGTAGAAGCGATGCTGCCAATAGGCGGTGGAACCGTCTTTGCCATGGGTCGCAACGATGAGCTTGCCATCCTGCCCCAGGCGGCGCATGGTGGACCGGTAGTCGGTGAGCCGGTCGGAGGACAGGAAGATGACCTGGGCGGCTTCGATGAAGGGCTCATAGAAGGGATCGCGGTCCAGATAGTCCTGAAGATCGGTCCAGACCTCTTTACCATGGAGGAAGGGGATCAGGGCGCGGTTATATTCCATGATGTTCAGGACCACCAGCTGGGCGTCATCGATGAGCCTGCGCAGACGGACCTCATTGATCTTGGTATGGTCTTTTGCTCTGGGCAGGAGGATGGAAATGCGGTCGCCGTCCTCATCAATGAGGTTGAAGTGAAGTTCCGTGCCGGATGGATCGGGATCGGTGATCAGATGGATCCCGCTTTTTTTGATGTGCCGTGCGATGCTCCGGCCTTCAGAGTCTTCACCCAGCAGGGTATGCAGCGTCACATCGGCACCAAGTTTTCGGAGTGCTTCCGCCTTGGCGATCCCGGTGGAACCGCAGCGGTCATAGGCATCCTCTGCAAAGTAGGTGCCACGTGTCACAGGGTTTTTGGGGAGCCGGATGATCGTATCGAAGGAGGCTCCGCCCATCACGAGAATATCTGCCATAGTATCCTCCTATTCATCAGCAATTTTTTGAAGCATGCCGGCATCGGTGATTTCGATCTGGTTTCGGTTGACGAGGATCAACTGCATTTCTTCGAGCCGTTTGAGTTCTCTTTGCAGAGAGGGCCGCTGGACCCCCAGATGATCGGCCCAGTCCTTCTTGGTAAAGGGAAGCGTGATGACATGGTTTTTCTGGTGCTCCGATTCGCTCAGCAGATATCGGGCAATATTCTGCTTCAGTGTCTGGACCGTCACTTCATTGAGCCGCCGGGTCAGCATAAAGGCCTTTCCCGAGGAGATCTTCAAAAGACATTCCAGAAAATGGACGTTGACCTGGCAAAGCTTGAGAACCAGATCCCTGGGCAGGGAAAGCAGCGTCACATCGGTGATCGCTGTCGTGGATAAGGGATACCGGGAATTTTCGGAAAAGAGGACATTGGACCCCATCATCTCACCGACAGCGGCTTCACTGACGTTGAGAAAGCGACCGGAGGAATCGATCTTCTGGATCAAGACTCTCCCCGTCAGGACGATGAAAATGGAGGAGCATTCCTCCCCTTCATTGAAAATGGGCGCTCCGGCGGGGAATTTCAGTATGCTATAATGATAAAGATTCAGCCAGCTGCGCAGACTGTCCCCGGTAAAGGTGGAGAAAAGCGGAAGGCTAATCATCAGGTCAAGGTATTCGGTGATCAAAGCAGTACCTCCTGTCTGTTACTAAATATCATAGCAGAACTGAGTAAAAATGTTGTAAGAAACTTACGTAAACTGATAGAGATTATCATGGCCTCGTTTACATTTTTTCGGGCCGAAAGTTAACAGGTGTGAAGAAATCTTTAAAAGCTTCGCAAAGCCCATGAATAAAGGGTTGTCATTTTAAATGTTAATAAAATATAAACAAAAACTACTATCATTAACAATTTGTACATAAATATGAAGGAGCCAGCCATGAACCTTTTTGACACGCACGCCCATTATGATGATTCAGCTTATGACCAGGACCGCGACGAACTGCTGCGCGCGATCCATGAAGGCGGCGTCAGCCATATCGTGAACTGCGCTTCATCCTGGGCCTCTGTGGAGAAGACCGTTGCCCTGACACAACAGTATCCATTCATCCACGGGGCCCTGGGCATCCATCCCTCCGATGGCAGGGATTACAATGATGAAGTGGAAAGCGCTCTGAGGCAGCTTCTGAAATCCGATGGCATCGTCGCGGTGGGAGAGATCGGCCTGGATTATTACTGGGCGGAGAATCCCCCCAGGGAATGGCAGAAGGAGATCCTGCTGCGTCAGTTCGATCTGGCACGGGCGGCTGAAAAGCCAGTGATCCTGCATGTCCGCGAGGCCTACGGCGACATGATGGAGATCCTTCGGGCCAACCGCGATCTTCGCGGTGTCCTGCACAGTTTTTCGGGATCGCCCGAAATCGCCCGGGAAGCGGTGGATCTCGGTTTCTACCTGGGCATCGGCGGCGTCAGCACCTTTAAGAACGCCAGGAAGCTGCCCGAAGTCATCGAAGCAACGCCCATCGAACATCTTCTGACCGAGACCGACGCCCCCTATCTGACGCCGGTCCCCTACCGCGGGAAACGCAACCGCAGTGATTACATTGCCTATATCATTCCTGTCATTGCCCGGATCAAGGGGTTGGAAGAGGAAGAGACTGCGCAGATCCTTTATGAGAATGCCTGCCGCTTCTTCGGGATCCACGCCTGATTTGCAGCCGCAGATGTGAAGAAGTCGGGCAAAAGCGTTAACAAAATGTTCATAAAATTAACTGAAAAACGAGAGAATCCCTTTTGTACCAATGGATTCTCTCGTTTTTTTGACGGATAAATTATCAGCCCATATAATAGCTTCTTGTAACGTAAAAAATCCAGACAAAAACCCCAAGTTACGGAGGTAGCAAATTTGATCCATATCCTTAAATTAACAACCAGCCTGGCACTTTCCGCCAGCTTAATGATTACAGCCACCCATGTGCCCCATGTTCCGGTGAACAAAGTCACCCTGGAGCTTAACGGCGCCGTCGGGACCTATCTCACAGAGCAGGAGAGCGTCGGTGCCTTTCTTCGCGAGAGAGGCATTACCATCAGGAAGGCTGACAAAGTCAATGTGGCCCTGTCAGAACCCCTGGAGAAGACCGATACTGTCATCGTTGAAAAAGCCCGGACCGTCACGGTCCGCGTCGATGGAGCGGAACACAGGTACACTGCCATGGATGAAACGGTGGGTCAGGTCCTTGAACAGCTGAACATCACACTGGGCGATCATGACCGGATCAATGCCAGTCTCACCGAGCCGGTGGCAAACAAAATGGTGCTGAACATCCAGCGGGTCGAGATCCGCAGGGAGTCTCACGTCATGACCATTGAGCATCATCAGGAAGAGATCAAAACATCCTCTCTCCTCAGGGGAACGAAGAAAGTCCGGTCAGCCGGCGCCGACGGCGAGCGGATCGTCGTCACAGAAAAGATCTTTGTGGATGGCGAACTGGAAAACGAAAAGTTGGTCTCCAGTGATGTCAGCGAAGAGCCGCAGACCAGGGTCACATTAGTGGGCACGAAGCAGCCGGTGGTCAAAAAAGTTCAGGCTGAAGTCAAACAGCCTGCGCCTGTGAAAAAAGCGGCGCCAGCGTCAAAGACCACCGTCAAAAAATCCACCGCAGCCGCATCAGATGATTCGAAAAACTGGAAGTCCTTTACCTTGTCCTTCTATACCGATCTTCCTTCGGAGAATGGCGGATATACAGTGACAGCCACCGGCGAAAAGCTTCGCTCGGGGATGGTGGCCTCAAACTACTACTCCCTGGGCACCAATATCTATCTGTCCGGCTGGGGAACGATGACCGTGAAGGACCGGGGCGGCAGCAACTTCAATTCCTCGAAGCGCCTGGATGTGTTCATCCCCAGAAAAAGCGGAGAATCCAACACCACTTATCTGCGCCGCGTCAATAACCTGGGTCTGAAGACCGTCAAAGGCTATGTCAAATAAAACCCGCACAGGACAGAGCCTGAAGAGAATAAAAACCAGAGGATGGCCGGACAGCAATGTCCGGTCATTTCACTCAGAAAACCGGCCCCCTTTGAAGGCTACCTTGCAGGAGCCTTCAAAGACCTCATAAGGCGCTGCTTAAACAGTGTTTTCAAAAGATCTTCAAAAGATCTTCAGAAGATTTTCTGAGGGTCTTCTGAGGATTTTCCGGGGCGTTCGCTGGAAATCTTTTCCTGGAGAAGCGATGGGGACCGTGGGTTTTTAACATGCATCAGCGGGGTGGGTTTTTTAATATGCATCAGCGGGGTGGGGTGTTTGAGCCAGTGAATTCAGTTATAATAGGATGAAGATAAAATCAAAGGAAATAATAGATGATCAGAGAAATTATAGTAGTGGAAGGCCGTGATGATGTCACGGCGGTAAAACAGGCCGTGGAGGCTGAAGTCATAGCAGTCCACGGGTTCGGCATCAGTGCCGATTCGATCCGCCGCATCCGCAAGGCGGGGGCGGAGCGGGGCATCATCGTCCTGACGGATCCCGATCATGCCGGAGAATCCATCCGCCGGCGCATCGAGACTCTGTGTCCCGGTGTCCGTCATGCTTATATCATGCGGTCCGAAGGCACAAAAAAAGGGGATGTCGGTGTGGAAAACGCCAATCCTGAGGCGATCCGGCGCGCTCTGGCCAATGCCCACGCAACGACCTGCGAGGCCCGCTCTGAGTTTTCAACCGGTGACCTGCTCGAGCACGGTCTCATGGGCCGGGGCGATTCAAAAGCGCGCCGCCAGGAGCTGGGCAGACACCTGGGCATCGGCTACGGCAGTGCCTCGACGCTGCTGGCACGATTGAACAACTACGGCATCAGCCGGGAAGACTTTAGTCTGGCGGCCAAAAAGCTGGACAAGTCGGATGACCCGAGGGGAGAATAAAATGGAAACACTCAATACGAAAGAACTGGTCCGTAAATACGGATTTAAATTCACCAAAGCCCTGGGGCAGAATTTTCTGGTGGACCCCTCCGTCGTTCATGACATCATCCGGGGGTCAGGCATCACCAAAGCGGATCATGTCATTGAGATCGGACCGGGCGTAGGCAGTCTGACCCGGGCGCTTTTGGAGGCGGCCGGCAAAGTGACGGCGGTGGAGATCGACAAGGATCTGATCCCCATCTTAAAAGACGAATTGAGCGGATATGACAATTTCGAACTCATCGAGGGCGATGTCCTGAAAACGGATCTGCGGGCTGTGGCGGGAGACCACCGCGTGAAAGTCGTGGCCAATCTGCCCTATTATGTGACCACACCCATTCTCCTGCGGCTCCTGGAAGACGACTTTCCCTGGGAAAGCATCACCATCATGATCCAGAAGGAAGTGGCGCTGCGCCTCAACGCAGGTCCCGGCACCAAGGATTATGGATCCCTGTCGGTACTGGTGGCCTATTATGCCGACACGGAAATGGTTCGGCTGGTCAGACCCGAGTCCTTCATACCCAAACCGAAAGTGGATTCCGTCGTGATCCGTCTGGACCGCCGGATGACGCCCAGGGTCGAACCCCGGGACGAGGAACTGTTTTTCAAAGTGGTCCGGCAAAGTTTTGCCATGCGCCGCAAGACCCTGCACAATACCCTGAAGCCCCTGGGCATCGATCCTGCCCTCATGGCACAGGCCTTTCAGGCCGCGGGCATCGATCCGGGCCGCAGGGGCGAGACCCTGACCATCGAAGAATTTGCCGAATTGAGCGATCAGATAAAGGAACGACTGTAACATGAAACGAATGGTGAAAGCTTTGCTGCTGATCATGATAGCCATCAGCATCTCAGGCTGTCAGTCTCTGTTGAAACTGACGTATCAGAATGAAGATTTTGAATGGGTCACGCCGGAAAATCTGGCCAAAGTCGTGATCCAGAGTACCCGGGACATCGGGTTTCGCTTCGTTGTCACCGACATCGACACCATCCGGGAACTGCATGAATCCCTTTCGGCGGCGATGCCGG
Source organism: uncultured Clostridium sp. (assembly GCA_964475185.1). Taxonomy (GTDB): domain Bacteria; phylum Bacillota; class Clostridia; order Clostridiales; family Clostridiaceae; genus JG1575. The sequence goes on from CAYYVR010000103.1 coordinate 5,966, forward strand.
TGGAAGAAGTGAATTCACTGGAACCGGATTATATTTTTGAATTCACCACCTATGATAATGAGGTGCTCAAGTACTATTACACCACCGGCATCGGGACGCAGGAAAGCGGCGGAAATTTCTACAACGATGAGAAGATCTATGTGGTGCTGAACCGCATCGACAACAGCCTCATCAAAAATGTCTTCGCCCTGCGCAAGCCGCAGGATTTCTTCCAGGGCTATTACGGCTCCATTCTCCAGGCGGTGGAACGCGTTCGGGAAGACCATCCCGACGCTCCGCTGGGGGTCATGATCAATGAGGATAAAGAGATGCTCAAGTTCCAGATGTCCCACGAGATCCTGGATTTCAATCTGGAACTCAATGCCCTTGGCGTCCACCCGGTCTACACCAACCGTGAAATGGACCTGGTCATGAATATCAAGACCCGGGGCTATAAAACCAGTCTGTATAAAGCCGTGGTGGAATTGCGGGATAACAAAAACAGGAAGAATATCCGCTACTACATCCTATCCGAGTATCTTTCCGGCCAGTGGCATACTGAGGTATCCGATCAGATGCCGGAAGGTTTTTAAAGAGCACCTTCGTCAGCGGCTGAAAAAATCAGATGATTGGCGTACAATAACAGGGTGGGTCTGATGACCGGATCCATCGAACCAGGAACAACATCGATCAAACATCCAAGGAGAACGATATTATGGCTACAACTTGCAATAACTGTGCGATGAAACCGAACTGCCGCAAAGATAAACCCTGTGAACTGATCAAGCCGAAATTCGGCAAGATCAAACATGTCGTGGGGGTCATTTCCGGAAAAGGCGGCGTGGGCAAATCCAGTGTCACCGGACTGTTGGCGGTGGCGCTGCAAAAGCTGGGCAAATCCGTTGGCGTCCTCGATGCCGATATCACCGGACCGTCCATCCCGCGCTTCTTCGGTGCCGAGAAAAACCGGTCGGGCTACATTCCCGGTGAAAACCCCGAAGAAATGATGATGGCACCCATGGTCTCCCGCCGGGGCATCAAAATGCAGTCCATGAACTTCCTCATAGAGGAAGAACAGCCGGTGATGTGGCGCGGCCCCATTCTGTCCAATGCCCTGAATCAGCTCTTCCAGGAGACCCAGTGGGGAGAACTGGATTATCTGCTCATCGACATGCCGCCGGGGACCGGCGATGTCGCCATCTCCATCATGACGCAGTTTCCCGTGGATTATTTCGTCGTCGTTTCAACACCCCAGAACATGGTCACCATGATCGTCAACAAGATCGTCAACATGATCAAAACCCAGGAGATCCCCATCAAGGGCGTCATCCAGAACATGGCTTATTTCAAATGCGACGAGTGCAGCAAGAAACACTACATCTTCAGCCAGAATTCCTCCGAACAGGTGGCAAAGGAGATGGGGTTGGACCTTTTGTGTGAACTCCCCCTGGATCCTGCCTTCACCATGTACCTGGAAGACGGTCAGGCCGAGCAGTACGCCGCCGGCAACCCGGTCTATGATGTCCTCATGGATGCGTTCCGTGATGATGAGGAAGAGATCCTGGCCAGAAACAAAGCCTCCAAAAAGAAGACCATCCCGCTGTTTGGCATGTGATCTGAGGCTGAGATCTGAGGCTGGGAGCTGATGCCGGGATCTGAGGCTGGGAGCTGATCTGTCCTCCAAATTCCCGTTAAAGGGACCATTTTCACAGCCATTCAATGGCAAATTCAACGTTCGCCATCCCATAAGAAAATGCTGCCGCCAGCAGACGGAACTAAACTGCCGGAAAAAGATCCGACTCAGACCAGAGGCGGATCTTTTTCGTCCTCAGGGGCGAATCGTTAATTTTTTGAACTATGAAAAAAGTCTCAGTGTGATATCATGAAATTGGACCAAGTTAAGTTCGTGTTAAATCTTTTCACGAGATGTTAACATCCGGCCATATTTATGTATGATGTAAAAGGGAAAACTTTTGCGGAGGGTTAATAAATTGGATATAAATATGATCATATGGTTACTGGGAGGCCTGGGACTGTTCCTTTACGGCATGAAGATGATGGGGGACGGCCTGGAAAGCGCCGCCGGCAATAAACTGAAATTCATTTTGGAAAAAGTCACCAGCAATCCCATCAGCGCAGTCCTGGTCGGCGCGGCAGTCACCGCCCTGGTCCAGTCCAGTTCAGCCACCACCGTCATGGTCGTCGGATTTGTCAACTCCGGCATCATGACCCTGGTCCAGGCCACCGGGATCATCATGGGCGCCAACATCGGGACCACCGTCACCGCCTTCATGGTGTCCTTTGATGTGGATCTCATGGTGCCGATCCTACTGGCCATCGGGTCTGCGCTGGTCCTTTTCTCCAGGGCGAAGCGGCGTCGCGATGTCGCCATGATCCTTCTGGGCTTCGGTATTTTGCTGCTGGGGATGGAGACCATGGGAGATGCCATGTACCCGCTGCGGGATTCGCAGGCCTTCAAAGACCTCATCGCAGACATCAGTCATAACTGGTTTTTGGGCATTCTGGTCGGTCTGGGCATCACGCTGCTGGTCCAGTCCAGTTCAGCCACCACCGGGATCCTGATTGCCCTGACCAAGGCCGGCAATATTTCCATTGAAGCGGCATTCCCGATCATTCTTGGTGCCAACATCGGGACCTGCATCACGGCACTGTTATCCTCCATCACAGCCAATAAGACGGCCAAGCGGGCTGCAGTGATCCATCTCCTGTTCAATCTGATCGGATCCCTTGTCTTCCTGCCCTTCGGGCCGCTGCTCATCCAGCTGGTCAAGATCATCTCGCCGGGCAGTGTCACCCTGGAGATCTCCTTCATCCATCTGATCTTCAATATTCTCAACACCATGCTTCTGCTGCCCTTTGCCGGCGTTCTGATCCGGCTGTCGGGCAGGATCGTCGGGCCGGAAGAGGCCCTGCCCGCAGAGATCCTGGACATGCGTCTGCTGCAGACGCCCAGCATTGCTGAAGGTCAGGTCATCAAAGAGACGGTCAACATGGCGGAACTTGCCAAACGCAATCTGCAGATGGCAGTGGATGCCTTTGTCAGCGATGATCTGACAAAGATGGATGAAATTTATCAGAACGAACAGCGGATCAACACCCTGACAGAGATCATCACTGAATTCATGGTGCAGCTCTCGGGCAGTGATATCGACATCAACGAATTCGCCCGCATCAGTGACACCTATCATGTCCTCAATGACATCGAGCGAATCGGTGACCATGCGGAGAACATCATTGAGCTGGCGGAGGAAAAAGTCCGGAAAACCGTTGCGATCTCCGAAACGGCCAAGACCGAACTGGCGGCTGTCTATAACTACACCATGCTGGCACTGGATATCGCCATCGAATCCTATCGCACCAATGATGTGAAAAAAGCCATGAGCATCGGTCAGGTGGAAGGCCGCATCGACGATCTTCAGAAAGAGTACCGGGAGACCCACATCCGCCGGCTCAATGCCGGACAGTGCTCGCCTCTGGCCAGCATCCTGTTCCTGGATCTTTTGTCCAATCTGGAACGGGTCGGGGA
>CAYYVR010000104.1:0-9419 GCA_964475185.1 uncultured Clostridium sp.
ATTCGGTTTCTCTGGTGATGTTCAGGTCCGGGTGCTCATCGGCAAGAACTCCAGTTAACAGCGGCAGCAGTTCTTGTGCATGTTCTTTCCGGTCATCCTCTCCCTCAATCACTTCAAAGCTCACCGTCTTCTGATCCGTCACTGATCCGCGTTTTCCTTCGATGGTAACATCCACTTTTTTCCCGAGGCTGTCGGCTTTGGGGGTGGCGTCCACTTCAGCCACCTGCCCCTGGATGATGTCTTTATGGATCACTTCCACATCAGCTCCAGAGGAGGATGCGGTGATTTCCACGGGATCCGTTTTGGCTTCTTCACCGACGGTGATGAGGTAATGGATATCCTGACCTGCAATGGAGAATCCTTTCAGCTCCTGGGGATCACACTGATCTGAAACGGAGTGTCATTTTGATTTTCTGCACAGGCAACTGTGAGAAGCAGAGAAGCGACAAGCAAAGCGGTCAGCTTTCTTCTCATTTCCGTTCACTCCTTTTTGAGAAAATAATTTAAAAAACCACTGGGAACAGGAAGCAATCACCACCCGATACATCCAGCGATCTTCATCCAGCTTCATGTTACACTCAATGATTCTTCTTTGTATTAATAATTGATTAACGTTTTGGATATTTACAGCCGCTAAAAAACGATCCGAAGAAATTTGGTCTGCGGATCGTTCATTGAAGTTGTTTGACATTGCTTGGGATCATGGAAACAAGACCACAAACCATGGCACATCGTCCATTCTCAGCAAAGGGAAATCACGCCAAATCCTGTATCGGGATCCGGCGTGATTTCTCTTTATCAGGCCACGAGTCACTGATCCTGTCAGATAGAACCACTGGCTTGCCTCCATGGAAAAACAGGTCTAACACCTCTTCACAGGATCAACAGCCTGATTTTGGAATCATCACAGTGTTCGCCGGAGATTCTCCAGTTCCCTCACCATGAGTCTTCGCGTCGAATAGGTCCGCTGCCAGACATGAATGAGTTTTTTCACCAGACCATCGCCTCCGGGAATTTGGCCAACTCGTTTTAAATATCGGATCAATTCATCATATCGACTTCGGTTCCTAGCCATGTCGGCCAGTTTCTGGAGTTCCGTCTCATATATTTTCAGAATTTCCTCTGGATATCTGGGAATCAGTTCTTTTTCATAGCGCTTTACCATTTCCAGATCCTCAGATTCAAGGACCACTGTCAGCAAGCGATCCCAGAGTCCTTCGATCTGAAGCAGCGGGGCCAGCTCTGCTTTGCCTGTTAATGCCCCCAGAATTTCCTCTCTGGCTGATATCCATTCCGCCGTTGCCATGGCAGCTTTCAGCTCCTGGAAAAGTGCCGGATCTCCGGGTCGGCTCTGAGTTACAAGAACCCTTAACTGTTCCTGATATTGTTCCGCATCGCCCATTGTCTGATATAAATCCTTCAGTTTCATACGAATCGAATAGAGACTGCTTTGATTCGCTTCTGCAGCGGCCAGGATTTCCTTCAGCAGCCCGACTGCCATACCAGGTTCCTCCTGCCGGATCCAGTAGTCCACGATGAAACACCGAACAAATGAGCAATCCCAGTTCTTTCTGGCATAGCTCATCATATACTCAGAACTTGCGCCCTGACCTTCGGATAAGTCCAGGTGCACCTTTGCCCAGTGATTCTTCAGATTGTCAGAATACCAGCTCCCCAGTGGTTTATAATGCCGGACCAGCGCATCACTGATCCTGCGTTTTTCTTCCAGCTCATCTTCCTCGTCGAAAAAGTCCTCCCACAGGGACTCCGCAAAACGCATCAGTTCACCTGGAGGACCAAATAGCATGTTGCAGATCCACTGAAAAACGGTTTTCCTGACCTGCGGATCTCCTGACAACAGGAGTGCCTCAAAGGATTCTTTGAGCATTACTTCCGGTGGATCGTATTCCTCCAGAGATTCTTCAACTTCAAGGGACAGTACGTTTTCAGTCAGATAAATGATCAAGTCCAAAGCGTCCTCCACGGCACTTTGATTGAAAAGAATGAAGATTTCCGTATCCAGATAACTGTTCACTGATCGATTCAGGTCATCCATTGACCTGGTTTTTATATATCCAGCTCGTGTATAGGGACGCAACGTTCGATCCATCGATCGTTTAATGAGCTCAAGATTCCCTTTTTTCTCCGATGCAATGGATGCAAAGCGGAGCTTCAGTTCCGGATCATTATCCAATATCCCCACCATGAAATTCCGGATCAAATCTTCTCCGGCTTCATCCATTAACTGCTCCAGACTCTGGCTGGGGAAGATTTGTTTGCCAGACGGGAGAAAACCGGTTCTACTGAAAGGCGCGGCTGCTTCCTGACTATCCCCGTCACGGACGTCAACATCATCGGCCAGATCATATCTTTGCTCATAGGACTTCTGATCAGTTTCCCAAGTCAGGCTCTGAGCGGCCATGAAACTCTGGGATGTTCCATATGCCTCCCAAGTGAAAAGAACGGCTGCCATATGCTTGCAGTACTCTCCTGAATCTGCATAGGGACAGTCGCAGAACATCTCTTTCACGATGCCGTCATCAATTTTGATCTCCACCTCATAGTCATCGCTGCCTTCCACCCAGGCCCTTAGGATCCCCTCATCAAACGTCAGATCATTGACTGCCCCATCGAGAGAATATGCCTTTCCCCGCATTAAAATATGATGCTGAAACAAATCTTGCCAATCCACTGTTCGTTCCTTTGTTGATTGGACTCTTCCAAAGAATCCCCTATTATCTGCATCCATCATATCCTTCACTCCTTCACTGCTCCTTACTCATAGTTCATTGGTTCCTGACCCTAAAGTCGTCCTGCTCCTGGTTCAAACCCTAATGAGCTATTCCTGATCCGGGCACCGCTGATGGTGACCAATCTGAGCAGGGATCAACATCCGGCTAAAGACGGAACACACGAAGAATCAGGCTTCCGCTTACGTTGGGGATACAAGGAATTAATCTGCGACTCATTTTTTTCAGACCACCGAATCCTCCCCTATCGTTGATATCAGTATTCAGCCCTTGGAATTCATTGATTTCCAGGTTTTCGATTTCGAGCCGAAAGGAGAACTTTCCGCTCCCTTTGGCCTTCGGGAAAAAACTGATCGATTTTTTCTGCTTTCATTATAGCAATTTTTCCCCCTGCTATGGTCTGCCTACCCAAATATGAGGCAGATTCAAACTGGAACCTCTTACGAATGAAATTGGGGGGTGGATCCTGAAATGCCTGTCATATCGATTTTTTCCCGCTTCCCCTTCCCTCACTGTCTCATCAACTTGCTATACTCAGAGTAAGCTCTCGCAGTGTTCGGCCGGTTCCCTTTGGATTGCCTGTTGATTCAACTATAATGATCGCGAGATCCTACAGCGAGGGATCAGATGGGACGGGAAATCAAATATATGAGGTGATGACAATGCTTGGTGCAATTATTGGTGATATCGTCGGTTCCCGCTTTGAGTGGAACAACATCAAGACGAAGGACTTTGAATTATTTACGGATCAGAGCTTTGCAACGGATGACAGCATCATGACCCTGGCGGTGGCCAAGGCCATTTTAGAGAGCGGGAAGGATCCCGAGCGGCTGGGGCCAGTGACGGTCCGCTGCCTGCAGGAGGTGGGCAGACCCTATCCGGATTGCGGGTATGGCGGCATGTTTCAGCGCTGGATGTATTCCGAGGACCCCAAACCCTACAACAGCTTTGGCAACGGGGCTGCCATGCGGGTGAGCCCCGCCGGTTTCGCAGCCGATTCTCTGGAGGAGGCGATCCTGCTCTCCCGCCTTGTCACGGAGGTGACCCATAACCATCCGGAGGGCATCAAAGGCGCAGAGGCTGCTGCTGTCGCCATCTATCTGGCCCGCAGCGGAAAGTCCGTTGCCCAGATCAGAGCCCACATCGATGCGCACTACTACCCCATGGATTTTACCCTGAATGGGATCCGCGACACCTACCAGTTCAACGAGACCTGTCAGGATACCGTCCCCCAGGCCATCATGGCCTTCCTGGAATCCACCGGCTTTGAAGATTCCATTGCCAATGCCATCTCCATCGGCGGTGACAGCGATACGCTGGCCGCCATCACCGGCGGCATCGCCCAGGCCTTCTACGGCATCCCCCATGAGATCCGCCGGCGCGGGATCACCTACCTTGATGAGCGGCTTCTGACCATTCTCCAGGCCTTTGAAGCTGCGTATTTGGAAAAAACTCCATCTCATTGATCCATTCATGAAATGATGAAAAACAGGGAACGTGATCCGGGCAGACTTCTGGCTGATGGACCGTTCCTGTGTTTTTTTAATTTTATTTTTCTGAGATGCATCGTGGTTTTATTGACGCATGATCATGGCCGATCCGGGAAATGGGGAAAACACCCTGATTTTAAATCTTCTGAATTTCTGGTATTTCAGTCCTTGATAGTGTGATTCCTCACTGCGGCGTTCCTTCACTTGTCTGCAGCGCTGCTTTCATGGAACGGACATAGTCGCCCACGGGTTTGGGCGCATCCTTGCCATGGGCGGCGATGAGCTGGACGATGGCAGAGCCGACGATGACGCCGTCGGCGAATTTCGCCATGGTCCGGGCCTGCTCCGGCGTCGAGATGCCAAACCCCACGGCTGCCGGAATGGCGGTGTTGGCCCGGACCAGTTCCATCATGTCGGCCAGGTCCGTCTGGAGCTCGCTGCGAACGCCGGTGACGCCGAGACTGGATACGACATAGAGAAACCCTTTGGCTTCCTTTGCGATCATGCCGATTCGCCCGGCGGAAGATGGTGCGATGAGGGAAATCAGATCCACGCCGTATTGTGTGCACAGATCGGCAAATTCGCCCTTTTCCTCAAAGGGCAGATCCGGCAGGATCAGTCCGTCGATGCCGATGTCGCGGCAAGCCGAGATAAATCGTTCGGATCCGTAGGAGAAGACCACATTGGCATAGGTCATGAACACCATGGGGACCTGAATGTCCCGGCGCAACGTCCGGACCATTTCAAAGATCCCGTCCGTGGTGGTGCCGGCGGCCAGGGCGCGCAGGCTGGCTCCCTGGATGACGGGCCCTTCTGCCGTGGGATCCGAGAACGGGATGCCCAGCTCGATGAGATCCGCCCCGTTTTCGACGGCTGAACGGACGACCCGGGCCGTGGTCTCAAGATCCGGATCCCCGCAGGTGATGAAGGCAATGAAGGCTTTCTGATCGGCAAAGGCCTGACTGATTCTACTCATGGAGATCCTCCCCCCGATACCGGGCGATGGCCGCGCAGTCCTTGTCGCCGCGGCCTGACAGTGTGACGATGATGATCTGATCCGGATCCATGGCCGGTGCCATTTTCATGGCGTGGGCGATGGCATGGGCAGATTCGATGGCGGGAATGATGCCCTCGGCCCTGGAGAGGTACTCGAAAGCCTGCACCGCTTCCTCATCGGTGACGGGCACGTATTGGGCCCGGCCGATGTCATGCAGATAGGCATGCTCCGGACCGACCCCGGGATAGTCCAGTCCGGCCGAGATGGAATAGACAGGCGCGATCTGGCCATATTCATCCTGGCAGAAGTATGATTTCATGCCGTGAAAAATTCCGACCCGGCCCACATTGACCGTGGCCGCCGTCTCAAAGCTATCGATGCCCCGCCCGGCCGCTTCACAGCCGATGAGCCGGACGCCCGGATCCGCCACAAAGTGGTGGAAGGAACCAATGGCGTTGGATCCTCCGCCCACACAGGCCAGGACCGCATCCGGGAGCCGGCCTTCCTTCTCCAGGATCTGCTCGCGCATCTCTTTGGAGATCACAGCCTGAAAATCCCGGACAATGGTGGGGAAGGGATGGGGCCCCATCACCGATCCCAGACAGTAATGGGTATCATCGATGCGTCGGGTCCATTCGCGCATGGCCTCGGACACCGCATCCTTCAGCGTCGCCGTTCCCGTTGTCACCGGGATCACCTCTGTCCCCATCAGGCGCATCCGGTACACATTGAGCGCCTGTCGGACCGTATCCTCTTCGCCCATGAAGACGACGCACTCCATATCCATCAGCGCGGCCGCCGTGGCGGTGGCCACGCCGTGCTGCCCGGCGCCTGTCTCCGCGATGAGCCGCGTTTTGCCCATTTTTTTAGCCAGGAGGGCCTGCCCCAGCACATTATTGATCTTGTGGGCCCCGGTGTGATTGAGATCCTCCCGCTTGAGATAGATCTTTGCTCCGCCCAGCTGTCGGGTCAGTTTTTCCGCATAATACAACCGCGACGGCCGTCCGGCGTAATCATTGAGCAGCGCCGTCAGTTCCCGGTTGAAGGCAGGATCCCGTTTATAGAATTCATACGCCTCTTCGATCTCCAGCACTGCATTCATCAGGGTCTCCGGAATATACTGGCCTCCGTGGATGCCAAACCGGCCTTTAGATTTCGTCATGTTATCCTCCGTTTTATCTGTTGTTCGCACGGCCTCAACAAAGGCCCTCATTTTTCCTTCATCCTTCACCCCATGGGTCTCAATGGATGAACTGACATCCACCGCGTAGGGCCGATATCGGCTCACCGCCTCCCCGACGTTGCCGCCGTTGAGTCCGCCGGCCAGAAAATACGGGCGGCCGATGTCCCGGATCAGGGTCCAGTCAAAGACCTCCCCGGTGCCTCCCTCCCCTGAATCCAGCAGGACATAGTCCGCCGTGGACTGGCCTGCCGCCTCCAGATCCTGGGCCGATTCCACCCGGAACGCCTGGATCAGCGGCTTATCCGTCATCCTGCGCAGCCTTCGGATATAGGCTTCATCCTCCCCTCCGTGAAGCTGGGCCAGATCGATGACCCCGCTCTCCAGAAGCTCGGCCACGACCTCCGGCGCTTCATTGACAAAGACGCCTACGGCAAGGATCTCACGGGAGAGTCTCCGGCGCAGCTGCAGCGCCTTTGCCGGCTCGACGTACCGCTTGCTTTTCCTGGCGAAGATGAATCCGATGTATTCGGGCTTCAGCTGATTCACGACGTCGATATCTTCCGGCCGTTTCAGGCCGCACAGTTTGATTTTAGTCATTTCACACCTCTCAGTTCGGCCAGTCTGGCCCCTTTGTCCTCTGCCGTCATCAGCGCCTCGCCAATGAGCACGGCGTCGGCGCCCATGCGGCGGATCCCCTCGACGTCCTCCGCTGTTTTCACACCGCTCTCCGAGACAAACAGAATGTCCCGGGGAACGCGCTCCCGCAGCCGGCGGCTGTTGTCGGGGTCCACTGAAAAATCCTTCAGATTGCGGTTGTTGACGCCGATGATCCGGGCACCGCAGCGAAGGGCCGTATCCAGCTCCCGTTCATCATGGGCTTCCACCAGCGCTGAGAGGCCCAGCCGGTCGCAGATCCTGATGTAGGATCCCAGCGCCTCCTCCCCCAGGATCGAGGTGATCAGAAGGACCGCCTGGGCCCCCAGAAGCCTGGCCTCATAGATCATGTATTCATCCACCACAAAGTCTTTTCTCAGACAGGGGATCGACACGGTCCGGGCAATGTCTTCAAGGTACTCATCCCGGCCCAGGAACCACCTGGGTTCGGTGAGGACGGAGATGGCCTCGGCACCGGCTGTTTCATAATCCCGGGCAATGGTCAGGTAAGGGAAGTCCGGTGCGATGAGCCCCCTGGACGGGGACGCTTTCTTGCACTCACAGATGAAAGCCAGGGCTTCGCCACCCAATGCGGATTCAAAGGCAAAGTCAGATCCCGGCAGCTCCAGGGCGGCCGTCCGGATCTCCTCCAGGGAACGGCGGGCGCTGGCGGCAGCCACCCGAGCCCGGGCATGGTCGGCAATGGTATCCAGTATGGTTTTCATCCTAGGCCTCCTGCTTCAGCGGGGCCCGGTTCGACGCGGCCTGGAATGCATTGAGCGTCGCCAGAGCTTTCCCGGAATCAATGAGCTCTCCGGCCAGGAGGATGCCTTCGGCCATGGAACTCGCCTTGCCGCCGATGTAGAGCGCCGCGCCGGCATTCATCAGCACTGTGTTGCGCCGGTGACCAGGTTCTCCGGCAAGGATCGCCCGGGTGATGGCGGCATTTTCTTCGGGGCTTCCGCCTCGCAGATCGGACCGCTGGCAGCGCGGCAAGCCGAATTGTTCCGGTGTCACCACATAGGTCTGACTGGCCCCGTCTGAGAACTCACAGATGGTGGTGGGTGCGCTCAGGGAGATCTCATCGAGTTTATCCTGACCGTGCACCACCATGCCCCGGCGGACCCCAAGTTTCATCAGCACCTGCACCAGGGGCTCCACCAGGGATTCATCATAAACGCCCAGAAGCTGCATGGTCGGGCTGGCCGGATTGGTCAGCGGTCCCAGGATATTAAAAACAGTCCGGATGCCCAGCTCTTTGCGGATGCTGCCCACGTACTTCATGGACGTATGGTATTTCTGGGCAAAGAAGAAGCACATGCCGACCTCCCGGAGCAGTTCGATGCAGTGGGCCGGATCCTGATGGATATTGACGCCCAGCGCTTCAAGGCAGTCTGCCGTCCCGCTCTGGGATGAAGCCGCCCGGTTGCCGTGCTTGGACACTTTCATCCCGCCGGAGGCAGCCACCAGCGCCGCCGTCGTCGAAATGTTGAAACTGTTGGATCCGTCACCGCCCGTCCCGACGATCTCAAACACCTCCATCCCGGTATCCACCTTCAGCGCATAGTCGCGCATGCCCGCCGCACAGCCGGTGATCTCATCAATGGTTTCGGCTTTGGTGGACTTGGTGGACAGTGCCGCCAGAAATGCCGCATTCTGGGTGGGTGTGGTCTTGCCGCCCATGATCTCGTGGATGACACTGCGTGCCTCCTCATAGGTCAGATCCTGTTTATCGACGATTTTTACAATTGCTTCCCGTATCATTTGTTTTCCTCCGCTTCTTTTTTCCCCACTGGGTTTCATTCGATCCCCGTGGATCGTTCTTTGATTCTGCTGTGTCTGGATTTGACTGCCCTCAGATTTGGCTAGTCTTTGATTCGGCCTGTTTTCGCCCTGTATTCACCCTGATCTTCCTGGGTTACAGTTTTTGAACTGTCCGGCTTTGATTCAAAACATCTCTGGACCGCTGCCGGAGACGTCAAAAAACGCCCCTGACAGAAATACATTTTCTGTCAAGGGCGAATAAATTCAATTTATCCGTGATGCCACCTTGATTCGCGGTCCAAAAGACCACGCACTCTGCAGGATACCAACATATCCCTGGCAACTAACGTATGCCTTACGTTGCAGAATACTCAGCACAATGCCTTTGACTGCACCCTCAGCGGTCCATTTGATGACTTGTTTTTCACCCGGCTCTCAGCACCCCGGGCTCTCTGTGGAATCATGATCACCGTTATCTCCGCTTCAACGGTTTAATTCTCTATATTATTTCACTCCCTCTGGCGATTGTCAATCAAATGTTAAATTCTCACTAAGTAATAACTGTTTCGTTGTTTTCCGCT
>CAYYVR010000105.1:0-9383 GCA_964475185.1 uncultured Clostridium sp.
TCAATGAGCATACGGTGAGTGATTTCATCACCTATACCACCGGCCGGACCTTCGACCTGGAAGAGCAGATGAGGACTGGAAAACGGATTTTTTTCATGCGCCATCTCTACAATCTGAGAGAAGCCATCACGAAAAAAGATATGACGTTGTCCAAACGCCTCAATGGACCGCTGGAAAGAGGACCGCTGGCCGGCGTCATCATCCCCACGGACAAGATGGGTGAGGACTTCTTCAAGGAGCTGGGTCTGGATCCCCAGACCCTGATCCCGCCAAGAGAATGGCTGGAAGACCTTGGCGGGTTTGAATTTGCCTATGACTTCCTCTACGGCGATCACCAGTGATCATCACGGTCAAAAGCTACATGAATTCAGCAGATTCCCTTCGCGGTTCTCTGGAACTGGCCGACGAAGCCCGGGCAGAGGATGCACTGAAGGCGCTGGACCTGATGGAGCATACGGACATCAAAGGGGAAACGATCCTCCTTCTGGTCAACGGACAGTCAGCGGATCTGCAGACTCCGCTGCACCATGGCGATGAGCTTCTGATCCTGCAATCCATGGCCGGGGGATAGACCACTGCCATCGGATCAGACAATCAATGCGTACGAATCATGATCCAATCAATCATTGCAGTACCATTCAAGGGGCAGTCTCTGTGAGGCTGCCCCTTGAATGGTATTGCATATTCCACCAGACCCTGCTCTGTTCACCTTTCATATGCGGGCCAAATTACTTCGTAGCACACTAAGCTAGTTTCATGACATGAAGGCCTCCGCTGGTTGTAAAAACTACCCCTGAGAAAATTGACAATTTATATGCATTGAGCTAAAATATAATTAAATAATTCACAAAATATGCAAAAATTTTGCGCTGGGAGTGATCATCGTGGGAATATTTGAAGGGAAAGTGGCTCTAATTACTGGTGCTGGCAGGGCGTTGCTGAGTGACGGAAGCTGTGGTTCTATAGGATATGGGATTGCAACTGCATATGCTAAAGAAGGTTCTAATCTTGTAATCACCGGGCGTAATTTTCAAAAGCTGAATGATGCTAAAGATGAACTCGAAAAATTGTATGGCGTCAAAGTCCTTCCTATAAGTGCCGACGTTCATTCGGGAGAAGACAATGAAGCGGTTGTTAATAACGTAGTCAAACAGACAATTGATACTTTTGGACAGATCGATATTCTCATTAACTGTGCTCAGGCATCAGCATCCGGTATAACACTTGCTGAACATACGACTGAACAGTTTGATCTTGCCCTTTATTCCGGTCTGTATGCTACCTTCTACTACATGAAAGCATGTTATCCCTATCTTAAGGAAACCAAAGGGAGTGTTATCAATTTTGCATCCGGGGCCGGGCTGTTTGGCAACTTTGGTCAGGGCTCATATGCTGCAGCAAAGGAAGGTATCCGCGGGTTATCACGTGTTGCTGCCACAGAATGGGGCAGAGATGGCATCAATGTTAATATTGTTTGTCCATTGGCATGGACGGCACAATTGGAGAATTTCCAAAAGGCATACCCAGACGCTTTTGATGCAAATGTTAAAATGCCTCCAATGGGTCATTTTGGAGATGTTGAAAAAGAAATCGGACGTGCCTGTGTTCAGCTTGCTTCTCCCGACTTTAAATATATGTCCGGAGAAACCATAACCCTTGAAGGCGGTATGGGTCTTAGACCATAAAGATCAATTTTCCAACACATTTTAAGTGGTAAATAGTAGTTCCCCATTGATCCTGCAATGGGCGACAGACAAATAGAAAAGGTCACCAGAGGCACCCGGACGTCCCCATGGGATTGATCCGGGTGCTTCTCTCATCCATCTGAGAAAAATTATGAAGAGAACAACTGCGAACCCGAATAAACCGTAACAGTTCGAATTACCCGAACTGTTCCTGCAGACTATTCAATGATTGAACCCAAAGTTAAAAGTGAACTCGTTCATTCTGAAACTTGTTTTATTACCAGGGTTAACTTATAATTAGTTCATAACTATTCTGAAAACGTTTAAGGAGGGTGTATGAAAAAACTGATTTCCGGCTTGCTTCTTTTCGTCATGTTGGTTTCGCTGTCTGGGTGCGGGTCAACGGCCAGTGCCAAAGGAACGGTGGAACAGTATTTTGCCGCAGCAAAAAAACTGGATACGGAGACCATGAAAAAACTAATCGTGCCGTCCAATACCGACGATGCGGACATGATGGATGACATGAACGATGCAGAGGAAGATGCCTCCGCCAAATTTTTTCTGGACTATCTGAAGACCAATGCAGGTAAAATGACCTATAAGGTCCTCGACGAAACCATCGATGAAGATCAGGCGGTGGTGAAAGTGGAAAGCAAGTACGTCGATGGCGCTCCCTTGATCCAGGCGACGTTTGGCGAAGCCATGATCAAAATGCTGGGTGAGGCTTTCAGCGGCCAGGAACCCACCGAGGAAGAAACCACTCAGATGTTTGAGGACATCATGATGGAACAGCAGGAAAAAATCGATGAGACCTTCAAAACCGTTACCATGGACATCGATCTGGTTCACCAGGATGACCAATGGTACATAAAGGAAGTCAATGATGACATGTCCGATGTGATCTCATCGGGGTTCTTCTCAGCGTTGGAAGGTTTCGGCGACGCTTTCGGTGACTGATCTTTATAGCGATTGTTTAAGGGATTATTAAACAATGGATCGACCAGGCCGGCAGATGCTTAAAATCTTCTGCCGGCCTGATTTTATCCCATGATATCTTTTTCCATTCAATCAGAATTCACAGGTTTATGGTATAACTGAATTAAAGAATCGGGCGGATCCTGAGGGATCCGGGTCGCCGATCGAAGGGTAAATGGGGGCGATATCATGCTGGAATTTTTAAAAAATGAGGGAATCAGCGAAGAGCTGATCCAGGAAGTGGAACGGTTCAGACAGCTTCATCCGCCGGCGGCGGACACCGCCTACCGGGTCCCGGATCCCAGGTATCAGTATTACGGCAATGAAGTCTGGGAACAGGCTCTGACGGCGCTTCTGTGCGGCGAGAACCTGCTGCTGGTGGGGCCCAAGGCCACGGGCAAGAATGTCCTGGCTCAGAATCTGGCAAGGGCCTTTGGCCGGCCCGCCTGGGATATCCCTTTATATATCAACATCGACAGCCAGACCCTGATCGGTTCGGATACCTTCAGCGAGGGGCAGGTGAGTTTTCGTCGGGGGCCGGTCACAGCGTGTGCCATCCATGGCGGATTCGGCATCCTGGATGAGATCAACATGGCCAAAAATGAAGCCCTGGCCGTTCTCCATGCCACACTGGATTTCCGGCGGATCATCGATGTCCCCGGATATGACAAGATCATTTTAGATGGCGCCACCCGTTTCATTGCCACCATGAATTACGGCTATGCCGGCACCCGGGAGCTCAATGAAGCCCTGGCCTCGCGGTTCATGGTCATCGAAATGCCCGGCATGTCTTTGGAGAACCTGAAAAAACTGCTGCTCCGGGAATTCCCGACGATGAACCCGTTATATGTCGAACAGTTTGCCGGATTATTTCAGGATCTGCAGAAAAAAAGCGAAAATGCCGAGATCTCAACCAAGCCCGTTGACCTTCGCGGTCTGCTGGGTTCAATCCATCTGATCCGAAAAGGCCTCAATGCCCAGAAAGCCCTGGAAATGGGGCTGGCCAACAAATCCTTCGATGCGTTCGAACGCGTCCTGGTCCAGGATGTCCTCGCCCTGAGGATCCCTTCGACTCTTCATCGCGCCCAGATCTTCTCCGACTGATATGAAAACTACAGCGAAAGAACATCAGCGGGCGTTCAATATCATCTGGAGCGCTGCAGAGGATTATACGATTCATGCCACACTGTCGGCCTATGATGAAAATGGCAGGGCACAGCGCTACTGGAACTTCATCATCGGCGCCGCTTATAAGTATCTTGACTTTGCAAAGCTTCAGGAATATTTCGATCTTCTGGGGCAGGAAAGCGCATCGGAACTATATATCAACCTGACCTGGCTCGCTCTGGAGCATCATCTCTATCTCAAAGCCAGAAAAAGCCGTCCCGTGCTGGACGAGATGCGCAAGGATCATGCCCGGGAAACGCTCCGGCAAATGGGATCTCCGGACCCCAGGGATCTCTATGGCACGCTGCACCGGGCAAAGCTCCGGTCAGTCCTGGGTGAGGCCGTCCAGCTCGAGGAACCGGTGCAGCGACTTTTGTCAGCCCTGGAGTTTGACGAAACCCTGGAAACCGGTGAGATCATCCACCGCATGGATCAGATCCTGTGGACCTATTTCAAACTCAACCGGGCCCATGCTCCGGAACGTCAGATCGGGAAGACGTACGGACGGACCAAACTGTTTCATTTTGGACAGAAAAGCACGAAAATCAAGGGAATGCCCTACATCAAACGCGTCAGCGTCGGTTCAGCGGAAAAAACGGATGCCAGGGCATCTGGCGAAGCATCCGATCTCAGGGACAAGCTGGCGCTGCAGTGGCTGAGTTTCAGGGAACGGATGGATCAGAGCGAACGGCAGGAGATCGAAAGCAGCTTCGGCGCCTCTTTTCTGTCAGAGGCACAAACCAGAGTGTTGGAACAGGCCGTCTGTCTGGATGATCATAAAACCTGTCACATCCATATGACCAAAGGAGAATTTACAACCGGGCGCCCCAGGGATATCCAGGATCAGGAAGCGCTGTCTCAGCGGATCAGGAATGAAGCCTATCATCAGGCCCACCTTGCCCGCATCAACGCCAGCATTGCACGGCTTGCCCATAAGATCAAAAACACCACACTGGTGGATTTTCAGTCCGCTCCGGTCAGATCTGTGGCGGGGGATCTTTTGGCCGGCAAAATCTGGCGCAGTACCATCCTCAATGACAGCAAGGTCTTCTCAAAGTCGATGTATGATGAACTGGGCGACCTGTCCGTGGACATCCTCCTGGATGCTTCGGCCTCACAGATCCGCCGCCAGGAGATCATCGCCGCGCAAGGCTACATCATTGCCCAGGCGCTGACCCGCTGTAACATTCCGGTCAAAGTCTATTCCTTCTGCACCCGCCGAAGCTTCACCGTCATCAATCAGTTCAGGGATTATGCAGATCGTCGGAACAACCATCAGATCTTTCGATATTATGCCACCGGCTTCAATCGGGATGGACTGGCCCTGCGATTGGCCACCCACATGATGGCGTCAACTGCCTTTGAAAAGAAGATCCTCATCGTCCTGTCAGACGGAAAACCCAATGATATGGCAAAGCTCACCGGCAGCGGACTGAATCTTTCCGGCCAGGATTACTCCGACCGGCTGGCCGTTGAAGATGCCGCCCGCGAAGTCAGGGCAGGGCGCAAGAAGGGGATCTCCATCCTATGTGTGTTCACCGGAAAAGATCAGGATCTGCCGGCGGCAAAGAAAATCTACGGCCGGTCCCTGACCCATATCCAGTCACCGGAACGGTTTGCAGATATGGTCGGCATCCTCATCCAGCATGAGCTGACCAATCAGCTGTAAGGGATCGGCCAGAATCAGGACGATCCTGGCGGACCGAATCGCCTGATTCAGGAATCGTAAAGACAGCGCATCATTACTATGAAGAATTACGGAGTGTGAAATCCATGAGTGAAGCATTAAAGAAAAAAATCAGGATCACCAATGAAGCAGTGACCCACTTAAAACATAAAAACAAACCCTATGCCATGATCGCGCACCCGGATTATCGGACATCCGGGGAAAGCGTCTTCATCGAAGTCCCTGAGATCTCCAACAAGAAACCAAAAGAGGACTTCAAATTCCACCATGTGACCCTCGATGGGATCGAGATCTATATCGGCATCGATGTCAAAATCCCGGAAGATGAGACCATCGAAATCGGCCTGGATTCTTTCCTGGGGTTGAAGTTTCTGAAAGTCTCAGGATTCAGCGCCGTCACATAAGATTCAGGAAAAATAGTCCATGGATCCCGTTTGCCAGTCAGTTGCGATCTGACTGGTAAACGGGATTTATTGATCTGTTTTCGAACCGGTCAGGTGGCTGTGAAATTGAGAGATCTGAGGAATTTACGGTATGGTCCAGGACCATGAACCGAAGGCGAAAGAATAAAAAAGTCTTGTAAAAACAGCAACGAGATCCTCAAACCATCTGCCATGAATATAATTCTTTCAGTTTGGCAAAATAAATTTCATGAGGAGGTCATATCATTTGAGTACAATCAGGTAAAGTCAATGGATTTTTGCCATGTATCATTGCAAAACCGGGATTATACGGGATCACTTAAGACTCAGAAGATGCCGGTGATAACTTTACATAATATTTAAATTCAGGAGGAAATCACATGAAAAAAGATCTTATGAACTCAAACCATGAGCAAAAGGAAGCAAATCACGAACAGTCGACGAAAAAATATCTGAAATTCGCAGCCATGATCGCCACATCGACAGTGATCATGCATTTTCTGACCTTTGCCAACGTCAGTCAGCTGGATCATATTTATTTCAGTCAGGTCCGGGTGTATATGTCACTGATGATGGGCGCCATGATGGCCATTGTGATGCTGCTGTTCATGAGGAACATGTACAAGGATAAGAAACTGAACCGGATGATCCTGATCGGAAGTGCGCTGGTATTCTTCCTGTCATTCTGGCTCATTCAGAGCCAGACGGCCATTGGCGATGTGGCCTGGATGAGGGCGATGATCCCGCATCATTCATCGGCCATTATGACCAGCGATCATGCCAACCTGAAAGATCCCGAAGTAAAGAAACTCGCTGAGGAGATCATCCAGGCCCAGGAAGAAGAAATTGCCGAGATGCGGCGGCTCATCGAAAAACTGAAAGCGAATCCTTAGGAACAACGGATCGAATTTTAAACCAGACTGCAATGAGAAACACACCGGATCCTGGCAGGTTGATTTCGCCAGGATCCGGTGTGTTCATGGTCAGATCAGTACAACTGTACAGAGAATATTGAAAGAACCGGAAGACTTGATGAGGACTTGACCGATGAAACATGCGCTGAAATTCATATTTTTCTCTGATTCTCCCTCCATTTGTCGCGAAATGTATATTTCGCGACAAAATAAAAAAGCACCCTTTTCTCTTTCTAATCGATTTTACTCATAAAGTTGACCCTGGTCATGAAGTGGATTCATCACTTCGTGATCAGGGTCAATGTTCTTTCATTGAAACTGGATTTTGATCGACGGGCTTTCCTGAGTAACTGACGGCTGGCTCTCCCATGATCCTTCTGCACATCTTCATCTAGGATTGACCAATGCTCATGAACCTTCAAAATAACCCGGATCATTCTTTACAGCTGTGGATCATCTCAGCTGTGGATCATCTCAGCTATGGATCATCTCAGCTATGGATCATCTCCTCTGTGATTTGTCTTGTAAATTGTTCTGAGTTCCGTACCAGTTTACTTTATGAGGGATCATTTCTCCCTTTAAGCTTAGTGATTTGATCTGATCAGTTCTGCGGTCATATCAACTGATGATCAGTCTGCTGAGAATAAGTTGTCAAACACATCGCCGGCATGGAGACTGACATCCGTGATATAGTCAAATTCTTCAATTTTGAACCAGCCAATGGAGCCGTCGGCTGCCTTGATCTGGACCCATTGGATGTCGTCAGTGGCCGTAAATTCAACTTCCTGAGGCTGCAAGGTGACAGATGGCGGCCCATCTCCCCTGTTCTCGTAGATCGGCAATGGGATTTTCAATGTCACCGGTCCCATGCCCTCGTACAGTTTCGGCACGAAGATCTGATCCGGGACCAATTCGATGGTATTGGCAGCAGTCAGCTGCCAGGTCGCCGGCGCAAACCAGGTCTGAAGCAGCGATAAGCGCATCAATCCATTGATGTGACTCTGGCCGTCGAACATTTCGTCCAACTGATCACTGGTATCCGGTACAGTACCCAGTTTGATCAGCTGCTGGTTTTGGTAGGCGTAAAAAAAGGTTTCAGGGTCATCACTGGGTCCTGCCACCTGCAGGCCGATCTCCCGCTGACCATCACTGGTATTTAGATCCACGATGATGAATCGATCCAGATCCGGGGACTCATTCAGATAAAAATCATCTTCGACCTCATTAAAATAATTGATCTCGTTGATCCTGAAATCGGTGGCGCTGAAAAAGATCTTTTCTTCACTGCCGTCATTGTCCAGGTGCGCAAACACCTCCTGATCGGCCGGATAAAAACTTGCGATTGCGGCAGGATCCTGCGGAAAAAAGGTTGTGGCCGGTGAAGTCGTTTCAGTTGGCGTCGTGGCGGGAGTGGTTGTTGACACAGGTGCTGTGGTCTCCGCTGCTGTCGTTGCGGCAGCAGAAGTAGATCCAGCAGATGTCGTCTGACTGGCGGTGGTCGTTCCCGGAGATGGTGTGGTGCAGGTTGAAAGAATCATAAGTCCGGAAACCAGCATCAGGGTTTTGATACGTTTCATGACGATCCCCTCTCAATTTTACAGCACGTTGATTCGCAAACACTCAAAATTCAATGGTTGGCATATACGCCCGGGGACCCGGGATGAAAGAGGATCCGGGGAAAATTCCCCGATGACTGATCCTCACGCACTGCCTGGATTGCAGTTTATGACGGAAGGATCGATCCGCTTTCAGACCGCTGGCTTATTTTCTGATGGCTCGCTTCCCGTTGCAGTTGGATTCATGCAGCAGCCCATCATGACTTATCATACGAGGGTGTCCAATTAAGTTTCCCGGGCGTAGCCATCAAGGAGGCCGACTGTTTCGCATTGAACAGATCGGATCCTCCCTGAAGGCTTGGATTAACCCACTGGACCTCCTGAAAAACGCCGAGGTTTGCGTTTTGGCATCCGGTCTGGATCACTGATCGGCCTGACCCGGCGGGGTTTCATTGAAATAATAGCTGGATTCCAGATAGGTATTGGGATATTTCTTCAGGATCTTTTTCAGATAGCTGCGGATTTTCATCTCGGATGGTTCATCGGGGACCCCGGCTTCGAGCATCTGCCGGAAGGTGTCCTTTTCTTTGGCTGTTGCCTGTTTTTTGAAATAACCCCAGACATGTTCGGCTGCATTGACGGCATCACCCGGTGAATGCGGAAGAGTCTGTGCCTGTTCAAAGAGTTGGGCAACCCGTTCCAGGTCAGCCTGATCTTTCTGCTTCAACAGCATCCGGATCTCACGGTAGATGGGCTGGGATTTCGCCAGGACAGAGTACTTGTGCCGGGCCCAGAGCGTTTCCGCCAGTTTTACGTCGCCCTGGAGGATCATCTGAAGTTTCTCTGCGGATCGATTCTTATCTTTGACCTCCAGCATGATATCCAATGGCTGATCCAACGTATCGATGAATTGCAGAAAACTCCTGGAATCAACGGTGACCGAATGGGCCCCGGGCCGTTTCCCCCGGGCCTGCTCA
>CAYYVR010000106.1:0-9306 GCA_964475185.1 uncultured Clostridium sp.
CGATGATCCACGGAAGGTACAAAAAATTGCGCCATAAACATTCAGCAGACGAAAGCAGGATGTGTGGCCCCCCTGACTTTCATGGAATGACCGGACCCACCCGTGAAGCGTTCTACCCCAATAAGGAGGAACCTATGAAAGATAATATGATTGAACCCAAAAAAAATCATGATCCCATCGACCCGGCTATTCAGGAAAAACCGGTCCATCGAAGAGAGCCCTTTGAGAAAAGCCTGGACTGGATCGCTGAAAAGACCGGACAAGACCACACCGTCGGCGAATCACCGGAGGATCATAAGTGGTTCAGGGAAAAAGTTGAATTAGCCAGACACGAAGCTGAGGAAAGATTGGAAGATCTGGAAGAAATCAGAGAATTCGCCGAGGAATATGCTGAAAAGGTGGTCGAAGGACTGAACGACACAGAACCGCTGGAAGAAAATGAAACACCGAAGGAAAAAGTCGTTGCAGCCAGACATGAAGCGGAGGACAGGATCGAGGAGATCACTCATCATGAGGATCACCCGGTCTGATGCGTAAAAATTACCTCTGAAAAACATTCAAGCCAGTCGTGATGACTGGCTCTTTTTGGAGGGATGGGAGGGACCGGACGGATCCGCGGGATCCATTGAGTGGAAAGTGAACGAAGTCTGGTTGGTGTCAGGCTTTTTTGATGAACTTCTGATAGAGAAGATAGATCACCAGGATCACCGCCGCCAGGACTGCTGTCTCAAAGAGCAGTTCCAGGAGGAAGCCCAGTATGTTCAGGGCGATGATGACAATGATGATCACGACGACGGGATGCATCTTGTTGTTGTTTTTGTTGTTATCCATGAATGATTTCCTCCACATTGAAATTTTTCAGAACACTGCAAGCCAGACTGACGACGGACTCCAGGTCCTCCAGAGCGGCAAAGTTATGGTGCGTATGGATGAATCGGGATGGGATACCAAGGACCAGGCAGGGAACAGCTTTTCCGGTCAGGGAGATTTTGCCGGCATTGGTGGATCCGCCGCGGCGGACGGCATGCTGGGTTTTGATCTCATGGAGATCTGCCTGCTTCTGGGCAAAGTCAATGAAACCGCGATGGCTGATGTAGCTGGCATCAAAGTGACGGATCTGGGCACCGGCTTTTAAAGCACATTGCCGGGTATGTTCATCAAAGTACAGATCATCGGCAGGGGAGCCTTCAAATACCAGGGCGAAATCCGGCTGAACGGACTGGGCCGTCACGGTGGCACCGCGCATCCCGACTTCTTCCTGGACAGCCAGAGCAGCCACCACGTCCACTGGGAGATCTTCATTTTTCAGCCGTTTCATGATCTCCATGATGGCCACGCAGCCCAGCCGGTTGTCAAAGGCTTTGCCGAATATGATGCCGGTGGACGGATTGATCTCGCTTCTGACTTCCGGTGCGACGGGGTCCCCGGGACCGATCCCCAGGATGTTCATGACATCAGTGCGTGAAGAACATCCGACATCCAGAACCAGATCCTCCAGGGAGATCTGCTCAGTGGCTTTTTCCTGCGCCGTTTTGAAATGAGGCGGTTTGGAGACGACGATGCCGCGGATGAGTTCGCCATGGCTGTTTTTTATGAGAAAGGGCTGGGAGGGAACACTGGAGGCCACCCATCCGCCCATGGGCACGATGGCGATGGTGCCATTGGCCCGGATCGAGTGGACCATGAAGCCCACTTCGTCGAGGTGGGCATCCAGCTGGATCACCGGGCGGTTGCCCTGATTGCCGGGATGGGCGATGTAGAGATTGTTCATGTAGTCCTGACGGATATTGAAGCCTTTCATATGGGTCCGTACGGTGTCACAGACCGGGCCTTCAAAGCCCGGCGGGCCGAAGGCGTCGCACATTTCTCGGATCATACTTCGTTCGATCATGATTTCCTTCCTTTTCGTATGGTTTGCTGGTGCCGTTGGGTCTCGGGGACAGAGGTGCAAAGGCTCCCCTGAAGGGTTCTGCGTGGATCTTTCTGTCTGGATCTTTTTTGTTCTGTGCCGTTGATTGGTTCCTGTGCCGATTCAGTGAGTGTGCCGCTTTATTTCTTCACTGTGATTTTAGCGATGGAAGTTGAAAAGCACATGAAAGGGGGACCGGGTGACCTTGTTACCCGGGCGTCCCGGGGCAGTGACCCGCCTTTGCCGGGTTGATCAGAAGCGTTCCAGGCGCGGCATGCCGGGATCGATGAATACGGTCTTGTTCGTGGTGTAAATGACCATGCCGGGTTTGGATCCGTTGGGTTTTTTGACATGGCGGACCAGAGTGTAATCCACCGGGACTTTGCTTCCGGTCTGCGCCTTGGAGTACCAGGCTGCCAGATTAGCCGCCTCCAGCAGTGTCTCATCGGAGAAGCCGGTGCCTTTGATGATGACATGGGAACCTGGATAGTTTTTGGTGTGAAGCCAGGTATCATTGGCATCTGCCACTTTGGTGGTCAGATAATCATTCTGGTTATTGTTTTTTCCGACATAGATGGTGAATCCTTCCGTGGATTTGAACCGCATGGGTTTGCTGGCGGATTCCTTCTTTTTGCGATTGGATTTGAATCGGATGTAGCCTGCCACGATGAGTTCCTGACGGATCTCGGCAATGTCGGAGGGATCCTCCGAGCGCATGACCGAATCGGCCACGGAGTTGAGATAGCTTAGTTCATCATTGGCCAGAAGAAGCTGTTCTCTGGCGTTCTCTTCGCTGCGCTTGTATTTGTTGTACTGATGGAAATATTTCTGCATGTTGTCCGTGATGCTTTTATGGGGATCCAGTTCGATCTCCATGGCAGGCTGATCTTCTTCGTAATAGTTGATGACGGTGGCCCGCTCCATCCCGTCCTTCAAAGCATACAGATTGGCTTTGAGCAGTTCCCCCCGAATTTTGTAATCGTCCTTGGTGGCCGCCTCGGTGAGGACATCTTCCAGGATCTGGATCTTGCGCTCCACGCGATCCACATTGGCGGCAATGATCCGCAGGATGTCCTGGGAGCGTTCGCGGACACGGCTGGACCGGTCTTTGGCAGTGAAGAAAAACTCCAATGCCTGGGAAGGGGAGGAAAACTCTTCGATCTCATCATAGTCTTCCAGGTACTCATCCCGGGGCAGCACCAGACTGATGTCCTTAGGCGCGTTGTTTTTCATGAAGACAAAAAAGGTATCGGCTGACAGCGCGTCCTCCAGGACACGTCGGATGGATCCGACCTGATCCAGCCCCTGCGCGGTCTTATCCTGGTAGACCGTATGAAGGACCTGGGACGTCATTTTGCTGATCCCGGAGAAGATTTTGGCAAAGTCACTGGGTCCGAAATCCCAAGGGAGGCGCTCCAGGAGTTCTCCGTCGGAGAAATCCACCGGGTCCAGCTTGTCCTGAGGGGGCGGCAGGCGGTATTCAGCGCCAGGCAGGAGCAGCCGGTAGGTGTTGACGTCGGCGCCGACATGTTTGATGCATTCCATGATTTTCCGATCCCGCTCCCGGACCAGGATCACATTGGAGTGACGGCCCATCATTTCGGAAATCAGAATATAGTTGGAATGAAACCCCATGTCATCGGATGCTTCAAAGGTCAGATTGAGGATCCGGTCGCCCTGGGGCTGGCTGATGTCCACCAGCCGTCCGCCCTGGACATATTTTCGCAGGACCATGGTGAACAGCGGGGCTTCCTTGGGATTCTGCTTGGCTTCCTGTGTCAGATGGACGCGGGCATGGTCCGCCGTGGACGTCAGCAGGAGCCGGTGATTGCCAGCCCGGCCCCGGCAGTTTACGATGATCTCATCTTTTTCCGGTTGATGGATCTTGTCTGCCCGGGTATTGAGGATGGTTTGTTTCAGTTCTTTTGCGATGGTCTGTAAATAAAGACCGTCAAAGGCCATATCATCACCATATATAATGAGCTCGCGGTCATATCACGGCCATTATCCTTTCATTTGCGATTCTTCTTACTCGTTGCAATGCGAGCAGGCGCGACGGGTCATCCGCATCGTTTGCGGCGTTCTGCCGTGCCCTGCAGTGACCGGGAGCGTCTGTTTTTCACACCCTGGCTGCCCGCTGCTGTTCACAGTCCGGCGCAAAGCCTGCTTCACTAACTATATTAACATATTGTCACGCTTTCCATTTCAGGTTTTAAAGTGCCCGACAAACAAGTATAATTCAGATAAGACAAGGAGGTGTTGAACTTGAAAGACGAAAATCTCATAACGGAACAGCGAAACCCCAGAACGACTCATATCGATGAGGCATCCACCATCGATATGCTGCGGATGTTTAACGAAGAAGACAAGCTGGTGGCGCTGGCCGTCGAATTGGAGATCCCTCAGATCGCCCGGGCCGTTGATCTCATTGCTGATGTTCTGCGCAACGGCGGGCGGCTGGTTTATGTCGGTGCAGGCACCTCCGGCCGGATCGGGATCCTTGATGCATCTGAAGTGTCCAGCGCCTACGGCCTCGAAGAGGGCCGGATCCTGGCATTTCTGGCCGGCGGGCAGGAAGCGCTGACCCGTTCGGTGAGCGGAGCCCAGGATGACAAGAATATGGGCGTCGAAGAACTCAAGGGGATCGGTTTCTCCGCACAGGATGCCCTCATCGGCATTTCCTCCTCAGGGTCTACACCCTATGTCACAGGCGCTCTGGAATATGCCAAGCGTCTGGGCAGCGCCACCATCGGCCTGACCTGCACCAATGAGTCAGAATGTTCGCAGATCGCCGACATCATCATTGCCCCCGTGGTCGGTCCGGAGGTCATCACCGGATCCACCCGGCTCAAATCAGCCACCGCACACAAGATGGTACTGAACATGATCTCCACCGGCGTCATGATCAAACTGGGCAAAGTCTATGAAAACCTCATGATCGATATCAAACCATCCAACTACAAGCTGCTGCGCCGGCGCACCCGGGTCGTCAGCCTGGCGCTGGGGATCGACCACGATCAGGCGGAGGAACTCCTCACCCGCAGCAACGGGAATGCCCGCGCGGCCATTCTCATGGGACTGGCCGGCCTGTCGCTGAATCAGGCCCAGAATCTCCTGACTGCCCACGACAGTGACCTCAGGGCCTGTCTGGCCGATGAGGCCTGCTCCCAGGAGAATCGGGAGGACAATCATCATCCGCTCTTTGAATGATGTGCTCTTTTCTGTATCCGCCGTTTAAGCGACCGGGACGCTGAATGACCTAAACTCTGAATCGCCTAATCTCTGATTGACTCGATCTCTGAATCATCCGGTCACTGAAGGATCCGATCTTTGAAAGATCCTTCATGGCAGGATCAGGCCTAAACCACTGGTCCAGGGCGGATCAGGCGGGTCCTTTCAGAATCCCTGGATAGGGTCCGTATAAAAATCAAAGTCAGTATCCATAATGTCCTCGGAGGCGATGACATGGATATTGACTTTTTTATTTCCAAATTGAATACTGAACCGGTCTCGGACATCCATTTTATCCCTCAGAAGGAGGAAGTCCTGGTCCGATACCGCATGCCCTGGGGTCTGAAGGAAGACGAACCAATGAGCCGGTCCGACTACAGTGTCCTGCTTCAGCGGGTCAAACTCCGCGCCGGACTGAACATCAGCGAAAAACGGCTGCCTCAGGACGGGATCATCGAAGAGGCCCTGGGGCGGCAGCTGCGGATCTCCACCCTGAAGGGGATCTATGGAGAGGCCCTGACCATCCGTCTGTTCTCCGACCGGTCGCTGACGCTGGCTCAGCTGGGGTTCTCCGAAGCTCAGCTGGACCTTCTGGAGGAGCGGATCCGCGGCGGGTTTTCACTTTTTGTCATCACCGGAGAGACGGGCTCGGGAAAAAGCACGACGCTCAAAGCCCTGGTGCGAAGCCTGATCCAGGGCGGTCACAAAGTGGTTTCAGTGGAGGATCCGGTGGAGATCAGCATTCCGGGGACCCTGGAAGTTTCGCTCAATGAAAGCATCGGACTGGATTATGAACGGGCGATTTTTGCATCCCTGCGCCAGGACCCGGATTATATTGCCATCGGGGAGATCCGGGGACGCAGTACCTGCGAGCACTGCCTGCGGGCAGCGCTGTCCGGGCATCCCGTCATCACGACCCTGCACTCGGGCGATTATGACCTCACCCGGATGCGGCTGGCCTCCCTGACTTCCATGCCTGAATTTGTGGACAGTGTCCTCTCGGTGGTGATCCATCAGAAACTGGCGGCGGGGGAGAATGGTCAGCGGCAGCTCATTGCCCGGGTCTATGAAAATAACGGGGGTGAGGTGATCGTCCGATGAAACGAAAACAGGCCGAGGGGTTCTATTATCAGCTGGGGACGCTCCTGGACACTGGTTTTCCGCTGTTCCAGGCCCTGGATCTGCTGGAGGGCCCCCACGCTGGCCCGGCGGCAACCCTGAAGGCAGCCCTGGGGCAGGGCCAGACCCTTTATGAATCCATGTCGGCCATGCCCGGCATCGATCCCGCCGATGCCGAGATCCTGCGCCTGGCCGAAGAGACGGGACGTCTGGCCGAGGCATTTCTTGAACTGTTCGACATGCATCGGAAAAACCGCGAATTACGACAGAAACTCCAGTCCTTTGCGGTTTATCCCATGGTCATGCTGGTGCTGGTCACAGGATATCTGTTCTTTGCGCTCTTTTTCATGGTCCCAATGATGGCTGAACTGCTGGCCTCTCTGGACGTCCGGGAGGGACTGCTCTTCACCCTGAATGATCTGAGGATGAATATTCTAAATGATTGGCGGATGGTCCTGGCCGGCAGCGCCATCGGGCTTGCCATTGGGGTCCATCTGTTTCGCCGCTGTCACGGTGCCCTGCGCCTGGTGCTGGGCAAACGGTACCGGCTTTATCTGGAGGTGGCGGCGGTGGATCGGATGACGAAACTGCTCAAAGGGGGCCGCAGTATCCTGGATGTCCTGGACCTGGCCGGGGATCTGCCCATGGCGGAACCGGAAAAAATCAGAGAAGCGCTTTTGCGCGGCGAGAGCCTCGCTGACAGTTTTGCATGCGGCGGCTTTTCCCGGGAACTCACCAGTCTGACCCGGATCCATGAAGAGGGCGGCAATATGACCGGAGGATTCGAGCTCTATCTGAAGAATTCCCGCAATACCATCCATGCGACCATGGAGCGCCGCATCAGGCTGCTGGAACCGCTGTCCATGGTGGCCATCGGCGCCGTGGTGGGACTGACCGTGGTCTCCATCATGGGGCCATTGATGGATGCCTTCGGGAGGATCCAGTGAAACATCTTAACCTGAAACTGCCCTCCGGCAAAAGATCCGGCTATTCCCTGGTGGAGCTGATCTTCGCCCTGGCGCTGTTCTCCCTGATCCTGATGTTGTCGGTGAAGCCATTTTCTTCGGCTTCATTTCAGCGGGAAGCCATGGATGCCGCGTTCATGAACCAGTTAAAAGCTGCGATCCTGCAGCAGCGGATCCTGGCGGCCCGCGATCACAGTCCGGGGTATCAGATCATTCTGGATGGACAGGGAAAAGCTATCTTCCGAAACCAGGGGCGCTCCTATCTGACGCTGGATGATCCGGTGTATCGCGTCTATCGAAACATTGGAGAACGTGTGGAGATCCAGACCCAGATCGACTTTAGAAATACCCTTGATGGGAAAAACGGATTTACCCTCCATATTTACAGAAAGGACAGGCTGATGGGCAAACTCATCGTTCGGGCCATCACATCAACGATTCGGGAGGAATATGATGATTCTGACTAAACAAAGGGGGTTCATATCGGCTTCCTGTCTCATCCTTTTGCTGATCTGCCTTGGATGCGCTCTTTCTCTGGGCAGAGGGCTGAATGCCGCAGTTTCAGCCAGCCGCCATACGATGGAAGTCCTGCATGGTCAGCTGGCATTTGAAAGCAATCTCATCCGCCTGGATCAGGGCAAACAGTTCATTCCCTGGAGCCAGGGAACGATCCGCCTGACGTTCAGCGAGAAGGAAACCGGGTACTGCCTGCGCCTGATGGACGGCAGCCGGATCATGGAGGAGCAATGCAGCAGCGACGGGGATTTGTGATTCGGGAACTGATGCTCTATCTTATGATCGGGGCGATTCTTTTAATGGTGAGCCTGAATCTGTTTCGAGCCGGATGGATCTGTTTTCAGAGCATCCGCCGCCTCACTGAAGTCAGGATCGATTTCATCAATGTCAGTGAACGGCTGAAGATCGATCTGTATCGGGATATCAGGGAAATCATCATCGGCAGGGAATCCTTCACCTTCTCATTTTTACTCCATG
Organism: uncultured Clostridium sp.; assembly: GCA_964475185.1. Taxonomy (GTDB): domain Bacteria; phylum Bacillota; class Clostridia; order Clostridiales; family Clostridiaceae; genus JG1575. The sequence continues at coordinate 8,218 of CAYYVR010000106.1, forward strand.
AAGGGTCAGCCACAGACCAGGAGGAGCGCAGCTACACCTTCCTGATGAAAGACAATAAGCTCTGCTACAGCATCCACAATGGGACGTCGGAAACCCCGGTTACGCTGTCGGGACTGGTCCGCTCGGTTGCCTTTGAAACAGAGCCGAATCTTTTGCATGTCACCTTTGACTACGGCGATTATCGCTATCGGAGGACGTATCGACTTGATCACATCCAGACACAGAGGCTTCTTTACGGCCTCTCTGATGATTTTGCTATTGGTCTTCGCCATCAGTGCCGCGTCCCTGACGCTGATTCAGTCTGCGGACCTCCCGGAGAATTGTTTCGGTGCCTTTGACCGGCGATACATCCGGGCATACAACGATATAAAAACACTTGAAAATCATCTGAACGCTGACCCGCGTGATCTGGACCTCACTGATCTGAAAATATTTTTCACATCAAATGATGGATTTCAGATAAACACAGGACCCCACCCGCTGATCTTCGTGAAAAGCCAATGGGAGGAAAGCCTGGGCCGCATCCGACTGATCCAGAGTATTGACGGAAGAGAGCACATCCGTTTCATTGAACCGCAAATCACGGAGGAGGGGAGGGTCCGGTTGTTCCTCTCGGGCATCATGTGGTGATCCGGCAATCTTAGAAATGGAGCCCTGATCGTTCAGGTGAAAGCCCGGGTTCTGATTCCAAAGTTTAAGGTCACTCAAAATGGGATGAAATGCTTATAATGAAGAAGAAACCATCCCATCGATGCATCTGGCAAAGCTTAATGTGCAGGAGAACGCAAGGGGAACTGAGACTTGATATGAGATTGACCGGCAGATCCCAGGAACGGATCTGCAGGATCGGGGAGGGTAGGAGATGAACGCCATACTTGAAACCGATCGGGCCGATATCCTGGCCCGTCTGAACCATCTGGGCTGGGATTACTGGACGACAAAGGATCACCGCATCGGCAAAGGCAGTCCGTTCTCGACGCTGGATGCGGCGATGCTGCTGCTGGAGACCGGAATGGAGCCCTCAGACCCCATACTGGAAGAAACGGCCCGGCTGATATTGTCCACGCTCCGGGAGGACGGCCGCTTCCG
>CAYYVR010000107.1:0-9203 GCA_964475185.1 uncultured Clostridium sp.
GTACTAAATCTATATTACGAGGAAGAAACATCATGAAAACAGAAAAACTTATGAATAAAGCAGCCGAAACGGAACAAACGGTTACCGGGAATGAACGGAAAGAAACGAGTGCGGAGACTCCATCGAAGGGACCTGGCAGAGAAGATTCAGTGAAGAGATCTAACAAAATCTCGGTGATCGGGGCCGGCTTTGTGGGGTCGGCCACGACGCTGGCCCTCGTCGAATCAGGTGTCGCATCGGAAATCGTCCTGGTGGACCGCACCCTGGCAAAGGCCCAGGGTGAAGTCATGGATATTTCCCATGGCGCAGCTTTCTATCAGGCGGTGAATCTTCGGGCGGGCACTTACGAGGATACGAATCATTCAGATCTTGTGATCCTGACCGCGGGAGCCAGTCAGAAACCCGGTGAAACCAGACTGGATCTGGTCCATAAAAATATAGCCATTTATAAAGACCTGATCCCGCAGGTGGTGCAATATTCACCGGATGCAGTTCTTCTGATCGTTGCCAATCCAGTGGATATCCTTGCTTATGCCGCCTGGAAATTGTCCGGGTTTCCCGCGGAGCGGGTCATCGGATCCGGTACGGTCCTGGACTCTTCCAGACTTCGTTCGGTCCTGGCCCGGGCATTCGACCTGGATGCGAGAAGCATCCATGCCCGGATCGCCGGGGAACACGGAGATTCGGAATTTGCCCTGTGGTCCTCAGCGGATATTGGCAGTGTCCGCATCGAAGACTATGCCCGACGGGAGGGCATCGATCTGCCCGCCCTCAAAGCCAGCGTCATCGAAGAAGTTCGCAGCAGTGCCTATCAGATCATAGAAAAGAAAGGCTATACCAATTATGCCATTGCACTGGCGGTGCGTCGGATCGCGGAAGCCATCCTGCGCAATGAACATACGATCCTCTCCATTTCGACCCTGGATGAGGAAGCCGATGTCTATTACTCGGTTCCCAACGTCATCGGCCGGGGCGGGAAAGTGAAACGAATGCTGCCGGAGCTGTCTGCGGATGAGAAGGAGCAGCTGAATCATTCCATCACGGTTCTGAAACATATCATCGATCAAAGTGAGATCCGGTAAACCCATCAGGACCAACGGCCGCCCGTCAGCAGACTTGCTGACGGGCGGCCGTTGGTGAAGGCGGCAGGAAGGCAGCCATTGCCAGGGCTGTCAGGAACGTTTTGCCAGGGAAGCAGACAGCTCGGTGTCATTTGCAATGAGCAGCTCCACCGCTTCAAGCAGTTCGGACAGTTCATGGGCCCCGGAGCGTCCGCAGATCCTGGCTGAATCTTTGCAGATGAGGCAGGTGCGTTCGTTTAATCCAAGGTCGCTGCGGGACACCGCCCTGCCGCCGGTCTGTACATCGATATCGAAGAGACGGCCCAGGGGCGATGATTCCTCCAGTTCGATCATGGCCGCCTTGATGGGTTCCGCGGGGAACGGGGAGGACAGGATCAGCTCAGGACCGGTGGCTTCTCGGATCTGAGCGTGGATTTCAAATTCGTCCAGTTTTTCAGTGATCTTCACCACGGCCTGATCAAAGACGGCATCCAGGATCGGATGAGCTTTCACCGGCCCCGGAATATTTAACTTGAAGGAGATGAGGGTGCGGAGGGGATAGGCAAGAGCCAGGGTGCAAAGCTGCTCTGACCGGTGTTCTCGGGCGTCCAATATCTCCTCGGGGGTCACGGGTGTTCCGCTGCTTAAAAAACTCATGGCTTCATCCTCTCCTTTGTCAAACGATCCGTTTGGAAATTGCAGGGGATCTCCGGGTGGTTTGGCTGACCTGCTTTTCAGCAGTTCAATTATATCAAAAAAAACTGGTGGATCGCCAAAACCGGTGGATCGCCAAAACCGGTGGATCGCCAAAACTGCGGATCGCTGAGGCAAGATCGGCAATATGTCGGGGGGGAACAGATCGGGACATCCCTGGAATCAACGATCTGATGGGAGTGGATCCCTGGAATCAACCATCCCCATGGGCGTGGATCCATGGAGAAACAAACGGAAAATGAATGGGTAAATTGAATAATAATACAAATAAATGTTATAAAATATAAAAAATGGGATCAAAGATGTATATGTTTAATGCGGAACCCCTTGCGCATCTCGTCAAAAATGCAGGATTTTTTATAAAAAGCATCAAAATGGATTTGAAGGATCCGAGATCCATCAGGATGGTTTTACCGTCTTTCTGATCTCGGGTTCGTATTTATAAGTGAAAACTGATGCTTTAAGCTGGAATTCGGTTGGATGGGATTCATACATATGCAAGTTAATAATCAATAAATTTCATTAATAAGAATTCTTCTATTGACAGTCCTGTTTGCATTCTTATACAATTCTCTTAGAGTTCAAAAATGATCATCATACGAGGAGAAGCAATCATGAAGAAAAAATGGAGTTCATCAATCGGTACAATTCTGCTCACTGCATTACTTCTGGCATCCTGTTCCTCAGGTACCTCCACAACGACCGCTGCCGGCGGTTCCACGGGCGCAGGCGACACAACGTCAGGCGCTGCAGCGTCAGTCAAGCTGGCTACCGGCGGTAACACGGGCACTTACTACTCCTTTGGAACGGCCATGAGTCAGATCGTAGGACCCAAGGGAAATGTTTCTTTCAACATTCAGTCCACCGGCGCATCCAAGGCTAATATCCAGCTGATCCAGGCGAAAGAAGTCGATATGGCCATTGTTCAGAATGATGTCATGGACTATGCGTTCAACGGCACCGATCTTTTCGCTGCGGATGGCGCGATCAAGGGCTTCTCGGCCATGGCCGGTCTATATGCGGAAGTCGTCCAGATCGTGGCAGATCCGGGTGCTGGTATCGAAACCGTCGCAGATCTCAAAGGCAAACGGGTCTCTGTCGGGGACGCCGGAAGCGGTGTTGAGTTCAATGCCAAACAGATCCTGGAGGCCTATGGCGTGACCTTTGAGGACATCAGCAAGCAGAATCTGAGCTTTTCTGCCTCCGCTGACGCATTCAAAGATGCCAAGATCGATGCTTTCTTCTGTACTGCTGGCGCTCCGACCACGGCCATTATGGATCTTGTGACCACCAAACAGATCAAGATCCTGGGCATTGAAGCCGATAAAGCGGATCAGCTGAAAGCGGATTATCCGTTCTACACGACCTTTGATATCCCGGCAGGTACATACAATGGAGTGGACGATGCGGTGACGACCCTGGCTGTCAAAGCCACATTCATCGTCAGGGATGATCTGCCTGAAGAGGTGGTCTACAATATGACCAAGGCGCTGTTTGAGAGCAAGAGTGATATTGAATCGGCCCATGCCAAGGGAAAAGAACTGGATACAGCCTACGCGGTGGAAGGGATTTCCATTCCATTCCATAAGGGTGCTGAAAAGTATTTCAAAGAAATTGGAGCCATAAAATAAAATGAATCATTTCAAAGGTGCTGTGTTGATGCTCCTTGCGCTTCTGATGATTTCAGGATGCAGCGGATCCAAGACACTGGTCCTGCGAGATGCCGACAGTCACAACATCATAGCCACCTGGCCGCTGACAGAGGGGGAGCCCTTTTCCATCGAGTTCACGCATTCGGTGAACAAAAGTCCTGTGATCGATGAATTCACCATTGAAGGAGACCGGATCAGGGCAGTTAAAACAACCTACAGTTCGCTGGGCGCAGGTGTCCAGACTGAACTGGGACCCGGCGAGACCCTGGACTATGATGAATCCGGACGAATGGTGATTTCAGGCTTTCAACAAACATTTGAAAGCCTGAATCTCATTGTCGGGACTGTTTCGGATCACATCCTGACGATCCAGGGCAAGACCATCAGTCTCACCGAACTATGCGGCAGGAATGCCGCAGTGACCTTTGCAGTTCATGAATAAGGAGAACAATGCCATGAATGACATGAAACAGAACAAAAATGAACCGGTTTATGCCGCCGATCTGGAAGATCCGTCTCAGAACATTGAGGAGCTCCTGGCGGAATTCGACAAGGAATCTGCAACCAGGCATTTCACCGGAAGATACAAACAGGTGATCCAGGCATTATTCATCGGCTTTGCCCTCTATGTGTTCTGGATGACCCTCATTGCCACGCCGCCGGAACAGGTCCGGCGCTCCTCCTTCATCGGCCTGCTGATTTTCCTGGGCTTTTTAGTATACCCGATCAGAAAGTCTCATATTTCAAGGGTCAATCAGATCCCATGGTACGATCTGCTGTTTGCGGTGCTGGGGTCCGGCGCATTCTTCTACTATGTGGTGAACTTCGAAGCAGTGGTGGCCAAGGCCTTCAACATCGGTCCTGTGGAGATCGCAGTGGGGATCGTGGGGACTCTCCTGTTGGTGGAATTGTGCCGCCGCGTCGTGGGGATCCCGATCCTGGTGGTAGCCGGATCATTCATTGTCTATGCATTTTACAGAGACCACAGTCTGAAGCGGATCATCCATCAGCTTTTCTACACGACCGACGGGATCATTGGCACACCGCTGGGCGTCTGTGCGACCTTCATCGTCCTATTCATCATTTTGGGTTCCTTCCTGGAAAAGACCGGGATCGGAAACTTCTTCATTGATCTGGCCAATTCCATTGCCGGTCATGCTTCCGGCGGTCCGGCCAAGGTGGCCGTCATCTCCAGTGCATTGGAAGGGATGTATTCCGGGAGTTCGGTTGCCAATACCGTTGGTTCTGGCAGTGTCACGATCCCCATCATGAAGAAAACGGGGTATAAACCGGAGTTTGCAGCGGCAGTCGAAGCAGCGGCCTCCACCGGAGGCCAGATCATGCCCCCAATCATGGGTGCTGCGGCGTTTCTCATGGCAGAACTGACGGATACGCCCTATGCCGTCATCGCCGTAACGGCCATTCTGCCGGCGCTCCTCTATTTCGCCGGAATTTTTCTGATGATCCATTTTGAAGCCAGGAAGCTGGGTCTCAAAGGACTTCCCAAAGAAAGCCTGCCTAATTTCTGGAAGCTTCTGATCAGTAAAGGGTATCTGTTCCTGCCCATCGTGACCCTCATCATCATGATGAGCATCGGCCGCACCCCGGCCTACTCCGCGATCTATGCGATTGCCACCGCCGTCATTGTCAGCATGTTCAGCAAAGAGACCCGCCTGACCCCGAAGACCTTTGCGGAAGCGCTGGCCAACGGATCAAAAAACACCATGGGCGTTGCGGTGGCCTGTGCCATCGCCGGCATCATCGTGGGCATCGTCACGCTGACCGGTCTGGGACAGGACCTTCTCAATGTTCTCATGTCAGTGGCCGGAACCAGTAAATTCCTGGCATTGTTCCTCACCATGATCAGCTGCATCATTCTGGGAATGGGTGTCCCCACCACTGCCAACTACGTCATCATGGCCACCATCACAGCCCCCATCGTCATGAGCATGGGCGTTCCGATGCTGGCTGCCCACATGTTCGTCTTCTACTTCGGCATCGTGGCGGATATCACACCGCCGGTTGCGCTGGCTGCCTACGCCGGATCGGCCATTGCCAAATCAGACCCCTTCAAGACAGGGGTCATCGCCACCCGGCTGGCCATCACAGCCTTTATCGTGCCTTACATTTTCGCCTTCAATCCCGCCATGCTGCTCATTGATACCACAGCCTTTGAAGTGGTCCGCATCGTGATCACGTCTCTGATCGGGATCTTCGGCATCGCTGCCGGCATGGAAGGGTGGATGTTCACCCGGATGGCCATCTGGGAACGCCTCATCATCATCGGCGCAGGTCTGATGCTCATCGATCCGAACTTCCTCACCGATCTGGCCGGGGTGGTCATCATCGGCGGGATGATCTTCATCCAGGTCACCAAGAACCGCCGTGAATCCCTGGCTGCCGTCTGATTGCCTGCGGTACACTGAACCAGATATTTAAGACAGTGAAAGGACTGCAGTCTTCTTCTCGCTGAGAAGGGGACTGCAGTCCTTTGCGGTGTGATCGTAAAATGATCGCTGGTGCTCTCCGAATCGAAGTCTGCTTTCAGGGGCCCGGTTGAACGGGGATCATTGATCAGGGGCTGAACAAAGATGAACAACAAAGATGAACAACAAAGGTGAACCGCAAAGATGATCCGCAAAGATGGACCAGTAAGGTTGAACAATATTGAGAGTTGAAACAAAAGGCAGCCGGAAGTTACCGGCTGCTTTGAGTATTGGCTCTGAAATCCTTCTCTGGATGAGCGGATTTTACAGCAGTTTACGTTCTTCGATGGACATGCCGTGCTTTTTGGCGTAGTTGAGGGTATACCAGGCGTAAACGGCAGTGATGACGCCGGCTACGATGTAGGAATAGGTATAGCTGCTTCCTTCCAGCCGGATCATGTTGAACCCAATGGGGGCATGGATGATGAAACTCATGACCACAAAGGTATAGAACATGCCGGGGATCAGGGAGATCCAGCCGTTCTGCTTGCGGATGAACAGGTAGACTGCGATCATCGACATGGCGAATACGGCAATGAACTGGTTGGTGAAGGCAAAGTACCGCCACAGCAGCTGGAAGCCGGCCGGGTTGGTCTTGGCAAAGAAGAGGATCAATCCGCAGGGGATGAAGATGGCCAGGGAGACCATGGCCCGCTTGGATTTGGACACCTGATCGATGTTGTACCGTTCGGCGATGATCAGACGCAGGGACCGTAAGGCAGTGTCACCGGAGGTGATGGGCAGGACGATGACGCCGATGATGGCAAACACGGCACCGAAGTTGCCTAGGAAGTAGCGGGAGATGACACCGATCATGGCGGTGGCACCGGTGTTGGCTGGTGTGATGCCATTGTCAGCATTGTACATGACCATTGCGGCAGCTGCCCATGTCATGGCGATGAAGCCTTCAATGATCATCATATTGTAGAATGTCGTGCGTCCTTCTTTTTCGCTGGTCACGGATCTTGAGATCAGCGTTGCCTGGGTGGCATGGAAACCGGAAAGGATGCCGCAGGCTACGGTGATGAAAAAGACCGGGATCCAGGGGGCGCCGTCTTTGGTCAGATTCTGGGCGTTCAAATTGGCAAAATCGACGTTGTCGATGAGGCCGGGATGGAAAATGACGCCGGCAAAGATGGCTACAGCGGAGATGATCAGGAGGCCGCCGAAGATCGGGTAGACCCGGCCGATGATCTGATCAATGGGGAAGAACGTGGCAATGAGGTAATAAAGGAAAATCAGACCGTAAACGATCCAGGTGGTTGGATTGGCGGCTGTGGTTTCCTGCTTGAGCAGGTCGCCGACGATGAGGTCGCCGGGGGTGTAGATGAACACCGCACCAACCAGGAGCATCAGGATCATGATGACAATGTTGTAGAATGACCGGACATTTTTGCCCAGGTATTTCTGGATCATCTTGGGCATCTGCGCACCGTTATTCCGGATGGAGATCATGCCGGAGAAATAGTCATGCATGGCACCTGCCAGAACACAGCCCAGCGGGATGGTGAGGAAGGCCAGGGGCCCGAAGAGGATACCCTGGATGGGGCCCAGGATGGGGCCTGTTCCGGCGATGTTGAGCAATTCGATCAGTGAGTTTTTCCATTTTTTCATGCCGACGTAATCAACGCCGTCATAGGAAGCGACGGCCGGGGTCTCACGATCGTCGGGTTTGAAGATCTTCTCGACAAATCCACCATAGAGGAAGCCGCCTAAAATCAATATGACAAGTCCGATCACAAAAGTTAACATTAAAAAATCCCTCCTACACGATTAGTGGTTTTTCTACATTCCGATGCCAAACAGGGCACGGTCGCTTTTTTTCTCTAAAATCATCTGCAGATGTTTCTTTTCTTCCCCCAGAATGATTTTCATCTGATCAGGGGCAACTTCGGGATAAAGGTCCATGAATTCACGGACATACATCACCGAATCCCGCTCAATGCGCTCGCACAGATCGAAGATCTGGCTTTTGAAGTGGGTTTTTTTCGCGTTTTCCAGCAGGCCGTCCACATCTGCCAGCAGGTCATTCTCAGTCAGCAGTTCGACGTAATCCGCCGTTGCCTGATCCGTTTCCAGGGTCAGTTCTTTGGTGAATTGTTCGATGATCCCCCGATAGATGACTTCGTGCCTGTCCTCATCCTTTGCCATTTTCTCGAAAAATACCTTGCCGATGGCAGAATTTTCTCCGATCATGCGATACAGATCGGCGACTTTCTTTTCGTTTCCCGCAATGAGTTCCAGAAATTTGGTTCCGTCCAGTGTAATTGACATAGTTTTCCTCCTTTTGATTGGAATTCAGTTAAAAAATCCATATTTTGTTAATTTAATATTAATACCAATTCCCATTAAATACAAATGAAGTTTATACTGAAATAATGATATTTTTTAGCATAATTATGCAAAAGTATAAAAAGCAGCCTGTATATCTCATAAAAACACTGAAAACCGGTTTATAAATAATGATTATAATTTTACGCGGGTCAATTCTTATGAATAATGAGATGGGATTTGTTCATATTTAACGCCGGTTTTTCCAAAGGTCACCGTGGGTGACGCAGCAGGCATTGCATCCCACTGACTCTGCCGGTGAATTCTGCAGAGAAGGCTCCACTGAAGGCTGCATGAAATCAAAGAATTCCGGGGAAACTGCACCGAATCCAGCACTGAACGCTCAGTATTTTACGCCGTTGTGGATTTGGCCATGAAGGATCGGTGCTGCAAAAAAAGAGGCCGCGGTCATGGACCCGAAAAAGGCAGCGGAGATCACGCTCGCTGCCGGTTATTTATGATTTGATTTTTATTTTTCTGAGCTCTTTCTGTGATCTGGCGGTGTGCTTATCTGCTCCCGAGGACGGATTCCCATTCCTCTTCCTTAAATCCCACCAGGACGTTTTTGCCGTCAGTGAGGATGGGGCGCCTGACCAGTTCACCATGGGAAGCCAGCATGGCCACCAGTTCATCTTCGGTCATATACTTGAGCCGTTCCTTCATGTTCAGTTCCCGGTATTTCTTGCCCGACGAGTTATAGAATTTACTCACAGGGATGCCCTGTTCAAACACCCATTCATTGAACATGGATGAGGTCGGGGGGAAGTCGAGGATCGCTTTCTCCTCGAAGTCGATCCCGTTGCTTTTGAGCCATGCCATGGCTTTGCGGGAGTTGTTTCACCGGTTGTAGGCAAATAATTTTAATTTTGACTGATCCATTTCATACCTTCCTTTGATTGATTATTGGCGTCTCATTCTTTTTCATTATAACAAGAAGTCAGGGGCAGGTGTGATAAAAT
>CAYYVR010000108.1:0-5908 GCA_964475185.1 uncultured Clostridium sp.
AGACAAAACTACCAAATAAGGAAGCACCAACCTTTAATAATCAGTGTTTCCCTAAAGGGGAGCGGCTGCGCGTCCAGTCCCATCAGCGGGCAGCCACGCCCTTTTTTATGTTGTCCACTCGTTACTTTACCGGCCCCTCTCCATTCTGCATGTGCAATACGGATCCATTAAAACGGCAATGGCAGGAAGGATCAGCGTTCATCCGGGGGATTCATACAATAGTTCCTGTAATCTTCAATGACCGGAGAACTCCTCCAAGGGAGATATCCGGCCGGTAGGTTCCTGTGATCCGCCCCACCGCTGCCGAAACCAGTCAGCTGCTCAGACATCGCGTTGATCCATGAACCATGCCGCTGCTCTGGCAGCCAGCTGGTGAGTCAGCTGCGCATCATTATTTTCATGCTGCGTTCCGCCCATCAGCAGACCAAAGAAAAACAACGTATCCATTAAGCCGAACTTTTGGTTCAACACCTGTGCCTGGGGCCAGTCCACTAAAACAAACCGGCCATCCAGGTGCGGCAGAATGATGTTCTGACGATATAAATTTTTGATCAGCGGCAGGCTCCGCCCGGCTTCACTGAGTCTGCTTTCAAAGCCGGTTGCATTCACTAAAATATCTGCTGTCTCCTTTGTTTCGGCATTGACGTCAAACCCGCCCTGTTCTCTGGGCAGGATCTCTGTGAGTCCGCGGACGACGCTTACCTTTCCCTGGTCCATCAGATCAAAGAGCCAGATAAAGGTTTTATAAGGGACCCGGGATTTGAAAAACTTAAGTGGTCCATAATAATTTGCCCGATAAAATGCCCGATCCTGGCCGCTGAGACTGTTGTATAAATGAGGGATCAGGGCGACCAGCTGACTGGTGTACGCATGGATCAGTGCAAGGTTCTGGTCCTTTGACTCCACCGCTGCGCGCATCGAGGCCAGATCCTTCTTCCTGTACTGATGGTAGACTGCCTCGGGATCGACCCCGCCGGCTTTGATATCCTCGATGAAGGTTGAAAGGATTTTATCAAAGGGAATGATCCCGGCCTGTTTATCTCTTTCCTGCTCGATCCATTCCATTGAAAATGTGAACTGAAAAGTGTCTTTCTCATAGGGAATATCCGGAAAGTTGAAACTTCGCTCTCTGACGTAAAATGTGAGCGGATGGTTCAGATCATAATTAGTTGCGAAAAAACGCATCAGGTCCACGCCGGTGGCACCGCTGCCAATGATCCCGACCCTCTGGTCATTTGAAAATCCACTTAATTTGTCTTTCATCGGATAGGGATTGGAAAAGTAATTTTCCGCGCCCGTCAGATCGTAATAGTCCGCATATTCGGGATGGCCCACCGCCAGAAAAACACCATCGTAGATATCATCGCGCCACCCGTCCGCGGTCTGGATGCGGTAGGCATAATGCCCCTTTTTACTTTCACTGATCTTTGTTTTCGTCGCGCCGTCCAGGACCTGAAGATCCAACACCGTGGTCTGGAAACAGATCACCTGGGGATGATCGAAATAAGGTCCAAACCGTTCCCTTAAATATTGTCCGTATCTGGGTCTGGACACCAGGTCTTCAAAATTCGTCGGATGCTCATAGTTTTCTTCCAGCCACTTCGTAAAATCCAGAGGATCCTCTTCCTCGACGCTGACCATGTCCGAACTGACATTGAGCATGGCTGATTCATCATCGGGCCGGTAAGGCAGTCCCACCCCCAGAAGATCCCTCGATTCAAAGACATGGATTTCATCTTCGCCTTTAAAATTGGGATGATCCATGATGGCCTTCAGTGCACTGCTCCCTGAGATCCCTGCCCCCACAATTGCTATCTTCATCTGACGCCTCCCGGTCCGCTGTTTCTTATAATCCTTATGCAACGCATCCACCTCATGATAGTTCGCCTGATCCTGCGCTTCTGCATCCTCCCTGTTTCATCACCGGGCTGCTGCCTGCACCATTCGAACTTCAGCTTTTTAAGCATCTGTATAGCGCCGAACCGGGACGAAAAAATATCATTTCTTTCAGTATAATGGATTTACCCAGAAACAGCGGTTAAAATGGGCAAATTACTCGCCAAATAACTGATCCTGCTCTGCCGTTGGAGAGCCCTCGTCACCAGATGCGGAACACAGCCGGTCAAAGGGGCGCCAGGACCCTGCTCAAACTCTTTATGACCTGATCAGGCGTCAAAAAACAGTTTGCAGCCTGAGTCACCAATAAAAGTCCCTGCCCGCCATCCTGTTGGATCCCTACGCGCTGAGGGATCCGGCCATCGATCTGAGTTTCCCTGAAAGTGTCAACCCCTCCCTCCCGGCATTGATCCGGAGGGAGGGGTTATTTTGACGCCCTCACAGCCTCAGGGCCAAAGATTTGGACTAGAAACTCTCATTTTTCAGGGCATCCATTGGATTTTCTTTTTTAATGGCTTTCATGGCATAAAAACTCGTGGCAAAAACCACAAGGAACACGCTCATTACGGCAATGACTGCTGAACCCCATGGAACAAAGAACTGGAATTCGATCCCATTGCTGATGGCCCTGTAAATCAGATAGGTGATCCCAATGGCTGCCGGAACGCCGTATAGCACCCCTTTTATTCCATACAGAAGACTTTCGTAAACCATCATCCGGTTAAATCCCCTGGTGGTCATGCCCACCGTTCTGAACATGGCAAACTCCCGTCTGCGCAAATGGATGTTCGTGGATATGGTGTTGAACACATTGGCGGCAGCGATCAGAGAAATCAGAATGATAAACCCGTAGGAGAACACATTGATGACGCTGAGCACAGCTCTGATTTGCTGGCGCTGAGCCGCCTCATCAAAGATCCCGCTGTAGGGCAGACCGTTATTTTTCAGTGTCTGTGTCATGTTGATCGCTGCCTGACCATGATCCTGTGCCTTGAAAAACATCGAAGTCTGAATGTAGTCTCCTTCTTCGGGTTCATACATTTTATCTTTGACGCGCCAGGGGTAGATGACTTTTAAATTGGGACTGGACTCATCAAGGACCATCATGGGTACTTCCTGCGTGACCACGCCCAGGTCCAGTTCGTTCACCTGGATGACATCGTCTGCGGAGTGCAGGATCTCCTGCCCGTCCGCCTCACTGATGTAGACGAGCACATCGCCTCTCCGTTCTCCGGAAAAATAGGCCTGGTCCAGCACGCTGGGAATGATATGCCACTGGGCCTGAAAAGAATCCTTCTTTAAGATCTCAAAGGTATGATATTTTGACGTTTCCTGCGAGAAAAACTTCCCGCTGGTATAAAGGAGGCCCTTTGGGTTCTCCTGGGAAAGGTATTCTTCTGGTGATAATCCGTTTTTTTGCACAAGATCTCCAAAACTTGCGTCATCCACAAAGATCACCTCCAGTGAAAGCGCTCGGCGCCCGGCGTCCGGCTGGATCAGCCGTTCATATGCCTCCAGATCAAATAAATTCAGGAAATCATCGTCCACTGCATCGGCTGGGACAGAGATGTATCCTCCGGCACTGTGAGTGTAGGAACTTTTTTCCACTTCATCGACAGAAGACAGCAGCTGGCGGATGTGTTCCGGCGTATTTTTTGCCAGGGCCTGACCCGGAACGTACAGAATATCAAACTCGCCTCTGGGCACAACATAATTTGCGCTTTTTTTGAGATACGCGGTAAAACTGGAGGCTGAAATGAATAAGACGATACTCAAAAACAGCGATGCCACCGTCGTGCGATACTTCCGTCTGTTTCGTTTAAAGTTTTTTGCCGCGATCATTCCATCAAAGCCAAATAACCGGTAAGCCAGCTTGCTGGTTCTGATGTGCCTGACATTGATTTTGACCTCATGGCTTTGCCGGATGGACTCAATGGCTGATTTTCCAGCGGCCTTCCTGGCCGGCAGGTAGGCTGAAATCAACACGGTGATCAATCCCAGCAGTGCGGCGAACATCAAGGCGTCCCCTGAGATCCTCAGCCTGATATCACCGCTTCGAAAACTGGCGCTTAAAGCTTCCTGATACAGCTCAAAGGTGCCGCAGATCCCGCCCAGGCCCAGAAGAATGCCCAGGGGGATCCCGATCCCGCTGAGAACCAGGCTCTCAAACAAAACACTGCTTAAAATCTGTTTTTTTGTGGCCCCCACGGATTTGAGCAATCCAAACTGTTTGGTCCGTTCATTGATCGATATCGAAAAAGCGTTATAGATCAGGGCGATGGATCCCAGCATGATGATCCCGGACAGGATTGCCATCATGCCGTATAACACTGCGTTCAGGGAGTTCATGTCCGAGTTGCCGGTAAATCGAAGCAAGTCATCATTCACTTTCGTCTGATGCGTTCCCAGACTGTTCAATACGTCATAGGTATCCCGCATCGGATCGACCTTAAAATATACATCATAGCGATCCGGCCCCGCCGGATCCGAAAGCGTCAGCGCGGTGTACCCGGGCGCATCATAATCTTCATAGGACGGACGATCATAAAAGCCCACCACGGTAAATGTTTTAACCGTGTCTTTTTGCAAGGCTTCTGCCTCCCCCATATAACTCTGATCCTGTCCGAGGACTTGGCCATCCGTGATCCGGCGGCCTAATTCCAGGGACAGCGAATCACCGAGCTTGTAATACACTTCTCCGTTGGAGGCAAGATGTTCCGGGATCAGGAGCTCACTGCTGTTCTCGGGCATCCGTCCATCATTGAGGTGAACCGGCATGCTGTCGGGGAAATCTGCATCCATCGCCGCCACAAAAATATAGGGCTTGTACTCATTGGTGATATCGGGGTGGAGGGCATAACCCAGATTTTGAACTGTTGTGATCCCTGTTATTTTTTCATGGCCCGTCAGTTCATTGAGTTTCGACTGGTCGACACCAAGAAGAGCCGCATGATAATCCCCATTCTCCGTGATCACAAGATCCAGGACATGGGCCTGCAGACTGTGCACCGATGTAGCCACAGCCGTAAGCAATGACACGGAAAGCATGATCCCGATGATGGTCACAAGGGTCCTGGTCTTGTTTTCTTTCAGGTTCTTCCAGGTGACCCGATTCATGATGTTCATCAGCGGACCACCTCATCGCGGATGATTTTGCCATCTTCGATGGATATGATCCGATTGGCCTGAAGGGCTATGTTTTCGTCGTGGGTGATCATGATCAGGGTCTGATTGTATTTTTGATTGGAATGCTTCAGCAGTTCAATGATTTCCTGACTGTTCGCAGAATCCAGATTACCCGTGGGTTCATCGGCCAGGACTACGGCCGGCGCATTCATCAGCGCCCGGCCGATGGATACCCTTTGCTGCTGTCCCCCGGACAGCTGATTGGGCAAATGATGCTCCCGTCCCTCCAGATTAAGGGTGCTCACCAGTTCCCCAAGCCGGTCCTGATTCACGGCTCGGTGATCCAAAAGGACCGGAAGCGTCATATTTTCCACTACATTCAAAACGGGGATCAGGTTATAAAACTGATAAATCAGTCCCACCTGCCGTCTCCTGAAGATGGCCAGCTTTTCATCGTCCTGACTGTAAACATCGCTTCCGTCCATGAACACTTTCCCTGAAGTCGGCTGATCCACTCCGCCCAGGATGTGCAACAGGGTGGATTTCCCTGATCCGGATGGCCCCACAATGGCTACGAAGTCCCCCTTGTCGATGCTGAAACTCACATCATCCAGGGCCTTCACCTGATTGATTCCCTCGCCATAGGTTTTCGTGAGATGCTCCACTCTTAAAATTTCCATTTGTTCCTCCACTGACGTTCCTTGATACTCTCATTGTAATAAACCAAACTTACAGGTCCGTGACTGCTGTCTTACAAAAATGTCACTTAAGTACCGGAAATACGAAAAGATCACACTGGCGAAGACGCAAACCAGTGAAGGAGCAAACAAGGGAAAAAGTGAAGCGAAAACTGAAGCGGAAAAGTGATTCTTCCCTTCAGTTCCCG
>CAYYVR010000108.1:6008-7240 GCA_964475185.1 uncultured Clostridium sp.
CTGACCATGACCGTTTCATTGGCCATGTTCGCCCGATCCGCATCCAGTTTAGCCATTTTTAACAGGGCACTGATGAGCCACTCGATTTGGTTCAGTAACTTGATCTGATCTTTCACCAGACTTTTTCTTCTGGTCTGATCCAGGTTTTCTTCCAGCAGAAGATCACTGATCAGATTTAGTGAGGTCAGCGGCGTCTTGACCTGATGGGAAATATCCTGGAGAGATTCTGAAAGGTAGACTTTCTCATGGCGCAATGCATCCTGCTGCTCTTTCATCCGCCGGGTCATCTTATGGATCTGGGTCCGCAGAATAGAAAGTTCGCCTTCTTCGTAGGCGGATATCGGCGAAAAATCATCCCGGTGCAGCACCTCATCGACTTCTTCGGTTAATTGAGCAATCCTTTTGTATCGCTTCAGGGTGTAGATCAGATTCAAAACGAGAAGGGATCCGGAGGAAGCCATTACCAGCAATCCCGTTTCCAGGCTTATTTGCAAACCGATCGAAGCAAAAGTCAGGACCAGAAGTCCCTGGATCGCAAGATTTATTTTAAGATCCGTATTTCTCAGGAAGGCCATGTCATTCACCCACCCGATAGCCAAGGCCTCTCACCGTCTTGATGATGGAAGGATTTTGAGGGTTTGGCTCAATCTTATCCCGCAGTCGTTTGATATAGACCGTGAGGGTGTTGTCATTGACAAAATCACCGGCCATGTCCCATATTTCCTCCATCAGCCGGGTCCTTGACAGGATCATCCCGCGGTGATTCAAAAATACCAGCAACAGTCTGTATTCCAAAGCAGACAGAAAGATCTCTGCTTCATTCTTCTTCACGATCCCTTTGTCCAGATCGACACACAGACCTTCCAGCTCGATGATGTTATTTTGCCTGCCCGTCCGTCTCAAAACATTTTTCATTCGGGAAATAAGTTCCCTGGGGCGGAACGGTTTTTTTACATAATCGTCTCCGCCCATATCAAATCCGGCTACCACGCTGAACTCATCCCCGGAAGCCGTCAAAAAGATGACCGGTGTATCGCCCTGAGCTTTAATGGCCCGGCAGGCTGCAAAGCCATTTCCCTCCTCCAGTGAAATATCAAGGAGACATAAATCATAGTTGTTCTTCGCCATGAGTTCCATTGCCCGGCTCTGTCCGGAAGCCGAATCCACCAGAAAATCTTCTCTTTTTAAGATTTCCGACAGATTTTTTACGATCGCCGGATCATCTTCTACCA
>CAYYVR010000108.1:7340-9171 GCA_964475185.1 uncultured Clostridium sp.
TCAACGCCCAGGCGGAGAAATGCATTTTCAAACTCTTCCTGAGCGCCCACCAGATTCCGGAATTTATCCCACAGGGACAGATCCGTCTGGTTGGCTTCATCCGCCAGCGTTTCCAGGCGGCCCTGCATGTTGTTGATGCGGTGCTCGCCCTTGGCGATGACATACATATCCGTGTCATGGAATCCGGTTTGCTTCAATTGGTTGATCCGGCGCGTGATCTCTTCCTGATCGTTATAAATTTCAACCTTATTCTTCAGCATGTTTCCTCCAGGCCGCCGGGCCGAATGCCCCAGTCTGCCATTTTCATTTCTTGGTTTCATTATACCGGAAAATGCCTCCTAAAGTTTCTAAAAATTTATGACCGGACCCAAAGGCCGTCAGGCCATGGAGGACATTCCATCCTCGCAGGGCACCTGGACGCCTTCATCGTCGTTTTTCTCCAACCGTTCCAGCCGGCTCACCGAGACCTCGTAGGCTGTGCAGACCTCTTTTTCATTGGGTCCAAAGCACTTTTGATATTCCCGGCTCTGAAATCTGCCCTCCAGGCGAATTTTCTCGCCAACAGCCAGGTGTTCTGCAAAACGCGCGTTGCGTCCCCAGGCGATGACCGGAATATAATCAGATTTCTTGTAGGCCCGGTTGACTGCAACCAGGATATCCGCGATCTCCCGGCCAAAAGGTGTCGTCCGGAAGACCGGCTTCTTGCAGATGTAGCCCTCCAGCTGAATGTGATTCGGATCCTGGACCGCTCCGCCAGCTGATCCCAGCGATCGGGCGAAAACAGTCAGGATCAGACGGTTGCGTCCATTCTCCAGCTTGTTGTAGCTTCTTAACTGGCCCTGGACGGACAATTCGACCCCCATGGCCGGCCGAATGCCCTCCAGGAGTTTTTCCGACACGGTGACCTGAATATCATCGGTCTTGTCACTCAGCCGCTGGACCGACAGCGTGAAGACATAAAACTTTTCCTCGTAGAGTTCGTGGGAAAAGACAAGATCTGAAATGACGGTTCCTTCCAGATCGATTATGTTGCAGTTTTCATCATGTTCCATTGTGTACCCCAAATCTTTCGTAATCATAATGCCCATTGTTATTTATATATGTTTATGCGAACTTACACTTCCTAATGATACCAAATTGTGTATTCGGTTTCAATCATTTGGAAATTTCTGTATATCTATCCGCATAGAATCTGTTATGTTGTGCTATTATGATATATATCACTGTTTTACTGGAGGAAATTATGCAGGACAATAAAAATATAGCTGAAAATAAAATATTGATCTTGTATGCTTTGGTCAATGCGCGCTACGCCATGACAAAGCATGACCTGTCCATGATCATGCTGAATAATCTGCTCATGAGCTATTACAACTTTCAGGATTCCATCTATGGGCTCAAAGACGGGCGGTTCATCGTACTGGACAAAGACGGACTGGACGAATATGTTGAGATCACCGATTCCGGCCGGTCCATGCTGGAACTGTTTTCCTCCAACCTCGATGTCCACAAGCGATCCATGATCGACGTGTACATGGAGGAAATGAAAAACGAACTCATCGAGAAGAACACCATTTATGCGTCCTATCAGTCCGTGGATTCTGACCATTACCTGGTGGAGATCCATGCCAAGGAAGGACGAAGGATGATCTTCAACCTGGGCATTGAAGTCAGGGATGCCGATGAAGCGGAATACATCTGCGAAAACTGGAAACGAAATCCGGAAACGATCTATCATCAGTTCCTGGATCTTCTCACCGCCAACCGGCCCACGGATACCAAGACCACCCGGCAGGCCCGCCAGACCCTGTTTGAACATCCCGACGATGAG
>CAYYVR010000109.1:0-9050 GCA_964475185.1 uncultured Clostridium sp.
AATCACTCCTCTTCTCTACCTTATACCAGTTTAATATTAACCCGCGATTAAAGCAAAGGACCGGAGGAGGCTGAAAAACTGGTTTTCAGCCTCCTCTGGTCCTGTCTGATATTCTTTTTGGCGGATGGTTTGCCAGTCACGGCAAAGGATCCGCCAAGCTCCGGTCAATGAGCCGTCGTCCCCAGGTAGGCCTGTTTGACTTTTTCATTGCTCAACAGCTCTCTGCCGCTGCCCGAGATCGTCACGATGCCGGTCTCCAGGACATAGGCTTCGTCGGCGATCTTCAGGGCTGCATTGGCATTCTGTTCGACCAGAAGGATCGTCACGCCGGTCTGATTGATATCCTGAATGACGCGGAACATATCGCGGACGATCAGGGGCGCGAGCCCCAGTGAGGGCTCATCCATCATCAGAACCCTGGGACGGGCCATCAGTCCCCGGGCAATGGCCAGCATCTGCTGTTCTCCGCCGGAGAGTGTGCCGGCCTCCTGCCAGGCTCTTTCCTTCAGACGCGGGAAGAGCTCGTAGGCTTTTTCAATGTCTTTCTGGATCTCCTGATTGTCCGTCCGCAGAAAAGCACCCATTTTCAGATTCTCCAGGACGGACAGGTTGCTGAACACACGGCGCCCCTCCGGAACCAGGGAGATCCCCCGCTGGACGATCTGTCCGGTTTTCGTTTTCATCAGATCCGCACCGTCAAAATCGATGCTGCCTCCCTTGGCTTTGACCAGATTCATGATGGCCTTGAGTGTGGTGGATTTCCCCGCACCGTTTGCCCCGATCAGGGTCACGATCTTTTTATCAGGGACTTCAAAGGTAACGCCCCGCAGAGCCTGGATACCTCCATAGGCGACGACCAAGTCATTTACTTTAAGCATCTTCTTCATCCACCCCCAGATAAGCCACGATGACGCGCTGATTGTTTTGGATCTCTTTGGCTGTTCCTTCGGCAATGGTCGTGCCGTAGTCGAATACATAGATCTTGTCGGAGATGTCCATGACCACCTGCATGTGATGTTCGATCATGAAAATCGTCAGATGGAATTCATCCCGGATCTGGCGGATAAATTCAGTCAGATCTTCCGTCTCCTTGGGATTCATTCCGGCTGCCGGTTCATCCAGCAGCAGAACTTCGGGTTCGGTGGCCAGTGCCCGGGCGATCTCCAGCCGGCGCTGCTTGCCGTAGGGCAGGGAGCCGGCTTTTTCAGCACGCAGTTCCCATAATCCCACCCGTTTGAGGAGACTTTCCGTTTTTTCGCGGAAGTGGGCTTCCTCTTTCCGATAGGAGGGCAGATTGGCCGTCGCGGTGAGAAAACTGGACTTGATCCGCAGGTGATTGCCGATCAGTACATTTTCATACACTGTCAGATCCCGGAACAGCCGGATATTCTGGAATGTCCGGGCGACACCCAGGCGGGTGATGGCATCGGGTTTCAGGTTCGTGATGTCGCGGCCTTTGAACCAGACGGTTCCCTTGGTGGGTTTGTAGACACCGGTGATCATATTGAAAGCCGTGGTTTTTCCGGCCCCGTTGGGGCCGATCAGGGCCACGATCTGTCCTTTTTCCAGAATCAGATTGAAGGCGTTCACCGCCGTGAGACCGCCGAATTGCATGGTGATGGCATCGGTCTTCAGGACCACTTCTCCCTTGGGTTTCTCCGGTGGAAGCGGTTCGACGCGGACCCCGTCATCCCCGGCAGGGATGGGCGCATCATACCCTTCCAGGTCCGTGCGCAGGATACTGGAGCGGATGTAGGCATCCGTCCGGGAATCCAGCGCCCCTTCATCAGGTTTGACGCCGGGATCCAGAATGACATCTGCCGTTGCTGGTTCTTTCGGCGCAGACGGCTTATTGTGATTTGCCGGACTCAGCGGCTTGTTTTGTTCCATTTCAGGCAGGTTATTATTGTCTTTTGCCATCTAGCTCACCTCCCTTTTTTTCGCTGGAACAGTCTTGAAATACTCTCCCAGGTCAGTTCTCTGGTTCCCATGATCCCGCGCCTGAAGAAGAGCACGACCAGGATCAGCAGAACGGAGAAGACCACCATACGAAGTCCCGAGATCCCGGACAAGTCATCCAGGATCCGCATCCGCTCCATGCCGAAGGTATAGAGGAAGGAGGCCAGGATGGAGCCCGTCAGGGAGCCCATGCCCCCGATGACGACGATGAGCAGGATCTGATAGGTGAAGATAAATTTAAACTGCACCGGGTTGATGGAGGTTCCCCAGGCTGCCAGAAGCCCGCCGGCTATGGCGGCAAAGAATGCGCCGATGGCAAAGGACAGGGTCTTATGGGTCTGGAGGTTGATGCCCATGGCCTCAGCGGCGATCTCATCCTCACGGATGGCCTTCAATGCCCGGCCATAGGAGGAATCGATGAATTTGCGGAGGATGAGCAGCGTCGCCAGGAAGAACACCATGGGCCAGAAAGGACTCATGATGGAACTGGTCCCCATGAAATTCATCAGTGTGGGGATGCGGGACAGTCCCGTGGCGCCATTGGTGATGGGGATCAGGTTGGTGAAGACGATGACCAGGATCTCGGAGAAGCCCAGAGAAGCCACCGCCAGGTAGTCGCCTCTTAATTTCAGGACCGGCAGACCGATGAGCAGCGCAAAGCCGGCAGCGATGATCCCGCCAATGATGACCGCGATCCACAGGGGCATGTTCAGATTGAGCAGCGGCCCGAAGATGGGTTCAATGATGAAGAGCGAGACTTTGTCCTCCGGTGACAGTGTCAGGATCGCAGTGGCATAGGCGCCGATGGCCATAAAGCCGGCATGCCCCAGGGAAAATAACCCGGTGAAGCCGTTGATCAGATTCAGGCTCATCGCACCAATGGCATAGATCAGCGAGAGCGTCAGCAGCCGGATCGAGTCATTGGCAAACAGGTCCTGGGCGAAATTGGCAAAGACCAGAAGGGCCAGTGCCAGGATCAAATTCAGTGTGATTTTCATTTTTTTATTCATAGCTACACCTTCTCTGTGATCTTCTGATTTGTGATGCCGCCGGGTCTGACCATCAGGATGACGATGAGCAGGATGAAGGCAAAGGCATCTTTATAACCAGAAATATCCACTTTCGTGATGTAACTGGATGCTACGATGAAGATCTCGCCAAAGCCGATGATCAGGCCGCCGTATACGGCACCCTTGATGCTTCCGATCCCGCCGACCACGGCGGCAATGAAGCATTTCAGCCCGGGAAGAACACCCAGGAGTGGTGTGATGGCAGGGTATTTGAGACCCCAGAGCATGGCGCCGATGGCTGCCAGTGCCGAACCGACGGCAAAGGTGAAGGAAATGGTGCGATTGACATTGACCCCCATCAAAGAGGCCGTTTCCTGATCCTTTGAGAGGGCTCGCATGGCCATTCCCATTTTGGTCTTATCGATGAGATAAACTAAAATAACTAAAAAAATAAAGGTCACAACGGGAATGACAAAGGTCAGACGCTGCGTCCGCAGGGGCCCGATCTGCATGACGGTGTTCAGCAGCGGGATCTGCGGGATGCTCTTGGTGATGCCGCCGAATAAAACGGTTCCCAGCGTTTCAAGCAGGAACGAGGCACCGATGGAGGAGATCAGCAGTGTGACTTTGGGTGCTTCCCGAATGGTCGAATACGCCACTTTCTCCACCGCCATCCCCAGGATCGCCGTCAGGATGATGACACCGAAGAATGCAATGTACCAGGGGAGTGCGAATCTTGTCACGGCATAAAAGAAAAAATAGGTCGCCATCATAAAGATGTCGCCATGGGCGAAGTTGATCAGTTTCAGTACGCCGTAGACCATGGTGTAGCCAATGGCCAGAAGAGCGTACAGGCTGCCCAGAGCCAATGCGTTGAGCAGGTTTTGAGCCAGCCATTCAAATAAGGCTTGTGAGTTCATGCAGTCACCTCTTTATAAAAATACTTCCTTCCCGGCCGGGGGCATATCCTCCGGCCGGGTTGGAAGTTCTCACCTGACGGGTCAGGGGATGATTACGGGTTTACGATATCAACAAATGTAAACTGGCCGTTCTCGACGGTCTTGATCACAGCACTCTTGATGGCGTTGCGATTTTCGTCGAAGTTGACGATTCCGGCCGCGCCCTGGAAGTCCACGACTTTGCCCAGCGCTTCCTGGATCTTGGCAGAATCTGCCGATCCGGCTGCTTCAATGGCCTTGTAAGCCATCAGATAGGCGTCGTAACCCAGAACGGATACAGCTGCCACTTCATCGTTGGGATATTCTTCTTTCCAGGCATCCATGAACTTCTTGGTCTCATCCGTCAAAGGATGATCCTTGTCAAAGAAGGTGGAGAAGATGATGCCGTCTGCGGCAGGTCCGCCGACTTCCACCAGCTGCGGGGTCTCCCAGGTGTCGCCGCCCAGGAATTCAAGCTCGATGCCCATTTCTCTGGCCTGTTTGATGATGAGGCCGGCCTCGGTGTAGTTGCTGGGTGCAAACACGACATCAGCGCCTGAACTCTTCAGATTGGTGAGGATGGCGTTGAAATCCTGGTCCTTGGTCTGGAAATTGTACGTATCCACGACGGTTCCGCCAAGCTTTTTGTATTGTTCTTCAAAGAATTTTGCCAGTCCGACGGAGTAGTCACTGTTGACCTCGCGGATGATGGCGGCATTTTTCTTGCCCAGGTTGTTGTAGGCATAGTTTGCCATGACGGTTCCCTGGAACGGATCGATGAAGCAGACGCGGTAGTAGTACTCATTGCCGTCTGTGACCTGAGGATTGGTGGCTGAGGTACCGATGGCCGGGATCTTCGCATTCATGAAGATCGGTCCGCCTGCGATGGATAGTGTGGACCCCCAGCTGCCCAGGACTGCGCTGACCTTTGCATTGACCAGGGAGGAGGCTGCGTTGGCGGCTTCTACGCGGTCTGATTTATTATCCGCCTGGACCAGTTCGATCTTTTTGCCCAGTACTTCAGGATACAGTTTATTCGCCAGAAGGATCCCTTTCAGTTCCAGCTGTCCGCCGGCTGCGTTGTCGCCAGTCAGGGGTTCAAAGACACCGATCTTGATGGCATCTTCTTCGGTGGGCGTGGTCGTGCCCCCGCCCGCACATCCTGCGGTCAATAGGACAGTGGATAACATTAATGCTGATATTTTGCTGACTGATTTCTTCATTGATTCCCTCCTGAGTTTTAATTTGTTAATAGTATTCATAAAAATGATACATTATACGATGAGTTTAGGACCGGCATCGGGAATTGTCAATGCAATTAACGCAAAATTGGCAATCCAATGAAAATAGGCTGCTCAACACCTCTAAACGGTATCAGGAAGGCCTCCAGGAGTCAGTTTTTTTTGCAGTTTTTTAGACATTGAACCCTTGATTCTCAGCCGGCATCATACTTAAGATCAATATCCGGGATTTTAAAATAGACTTATTTAGCTATCTGTTTTTAACGGGCGGACGAATTATCAATAAATTCATAATCAATTCAGTCGATTGCAGGATACGCTGTCCATCCTTCAAAACAGCCCGATTTAGCACTTTGTTTCTTTATAATTATTCAAGTGTGCTATTCTTTATCTGAACCCACAATTAATGACTGAAGGTGATCTCATGGAAATCTATCAATTAGGCCCCAAGGCATCCCAGGAACCGCTTTATACAGAAGCCCTCCAGCTGGACAGTGAATTTTTCGATGATCCCGCCCACCAGCATCTGATCCTGATCTCTCCGGATCAGTTTTCCGAAATGACCGACCTCTTCAAATTTCCTCAACGGGCGGTACGTGAAACCCTGGATCTCAATCAGACCCCCAACGCAGAATTTTACGAAGATCTCCTGTTCATCATCATCAATAATATCCTCAGTGATCCCCTGGCTCCGGACCATCTCATCGCCCGGGAGATCAACATATTCCTCGGGAAAACAAATGTCATGATCATTTATCACGGTGATTTTCAGGAGCTGGCCTATGCCGTGAGCCGTATTGACAAAAGCTCCATTTACCGGTCCCTGTATACCTTCATCGATGCGATCCTGGACAACAACAAACGGCTGATCATGGACATTGAACAGCGGGCGCTGGACCTTGAAAATCAAATCCTGATGATCGTCCAGGTGGAAGATGACGCGGCGAACCCCCAACCGGCGGTTTTCAAAACCTCCGACGAATACATGGAGATCCTGGTCCAGATGAGAAAAGAGCTGCAGTTCTTAAAAGCCTACATCGAACCGACGCAGGATGTCATTGAGATCCTGGAGGCGGATGAATCGGATCTGATCCCGCCCGAATTTGACAGGTATTTCCTGAAGCTTTCCCTGAAGGCAGACCGGCTGACGACCCATCTCACCAATCTGCGCGATACCATCGCCCAGGTCCGGGAATCCTGGCAGGCGCAGGTCGACCTGAGTTTCAACAAGACGGCCAAGCTGTTTACCGTCATTGCGTCCATTTTTCTGCCGCTTACGCTCATTGCCGGCTGGTATGGGATGAATTTCAGATATATGCCCGAACTGACGCATCCCCTGGGTTACCCTGCCGTCATCGCCGGCTCGATCCTCCTGATTGCCGGCAGCCTCTGGTGGTTTCGCCATAATCATTATATTTAAGGGACTTCCGCTCTTTGCCCTTCATCCCATCTTTGACGGCGATCATGAGCTTAAACTATCCATGACAGTGCCGGTTTCAGCTTATTTTCAGCTTATTTTCCGCTTAGTTTCCGCTCATGTTCCGTTCAGGTTATCCGCCTTCTTGCGCAAAAAAGTTCAGAGGTCAGCGGCCTCTGAACTTTTCTGCTTCTTCCACAAAGCGGGTAAAAATGGGAAGAACATGGGGATGATCGCGCAGCATCATCTCGGGATGAAACTGGACGCCGAAAATAAAAGCTGCTCCGGTCTGATCTTCGATGGCCTCCGGGGCTCCGTCTCTGGCCCGCGCAGTCACTCTGAAATTAGGGGCAATGTCTTTTAAAACCTGATGATGGTGAGAATTCACCTGATGGTGATCCCCCAGCAGTTCCCGGATCAGGCTGTTCTCTTCCATGATCAGGGTATGGGCCGGCGCACCGGGCAACCCGTCAAAATCATGTTTAATGAAAAGATCCTTTGATTCAGACAGATCCTGATAGAGCGTTCCGCCGAAATAGCAGTTCAGAAGCTGAAATCCCCGGCAGATCCCGAGGATCGGCAATTTTCTTCCAGTGGCCTCCTTCAGGATCAGAAGCTCGCATTCATCGCGTTCCATCACAGTCAGCCCGAGCTTTTGATGGGGTTCTTCACCAAGGAGGATGGGCGATACATCGCTGCCCCCTGACAGGAGCAGTCCATCCAGCCGGCTGACCGTGTCCCTGAGGATGGCCTCATCTCGGGTCACCGGAAGGATGATCGGTATGCCGCCGCCGGCAATGACTGCATCGATATAGTCGAAGCTCAGATAGTTCCGCTTATAGCCAGCAAAGGCATCTCTCTGCATTTCCCATGTAACGCTTGCTGTGATCCCTATGAGTGGTTTCATACGCACCTCGCTGTTTTCTTACTCAGCACTGACTGTTTACCATCCAGTGTCTCTGCAATGATTATATCAACTCAGCGGCGCTATCTGTCATGGATCCGGAATTTTTATCTGCCCCTGTTTTTCATCCTGAAAAAAATTTCCGGCACAGCGCAGACAGTTCTCCGGAAACCGTAACAGATTGCAGATTTAATTCATTGACAGTTCGCTGTTTCTCTCCTAATATTAAATAAGAGTTTAATTTTTATCCAATTATTAAATTAATGACTCAAAGCTAAACGTGTTTGAATGCATGAAATTCATGTAAATTGAGCATAATGACCAGGACTGAAGGAGAATCCCATGAAGATCCAGTTCCATATGCAGGAAAGCAAAGTCGTGGAATTTGTTTATTTTCCAGCCCTGACAGATTACGAACGGACCGAAAAAGCCTTCGGATCGTTAAATTATGAAATTCTGAATCCCGCTTCGGTGGACCGGTGGGAAGCCATCGCTCATGAATTATCCGGCGTACGGGAAACATACAGGCAATTTAATTTTTCAGGCTATTCCTATTTCTTTGACCTGATGCTTCACCTCGATGTCAGAGAAATGACTACAGAGACTGAGTATCTGCAAAAAGTAAAAGCACTGAGCAAAGCCGACCTGATAGCTCATCTGACCTCTTTCCTGGATCGAATGCTGGATATCACCATGCCGCAGGCATCCGATTCAAAGACCTATATGATGGATGCATTCCAGATTCTTTCCGCCAGCTCTCTGGATAACAGTGATAAATGGAAACTGCTGGGGATCCTGGAGAATCCTGAAAAGATCCGGGATGAATATGTCGCTTTCATGGAAGGGATCATCCCGATATTCAACAA
This sequence comes from uncultured Clostridium sp., assembly GCA_964475185.1. Taxonomy (GTDB): domain Bacteria; phylum Bacillota; class Clostridia; order Clostridiales; family Clostridiaceae; genus JG1575. The sequence continues at coordinate 8,336 of CAYYVR010000109.1, forward strand.
GTATTATTCAGAGGTGGAATTTGCGGTGAGTGCCTACGCCCGGCAGTTGGAACGTGAGCTGGAGCGGGATGACCAGGCGCAACTGGACTCAGTGATGAAGCAATATCTCATCACAGAATCCCTGGAAGCCCTGCGAAACAGCAGCGCCATCCATTTCTATCTGCTGGGGATCCATGATTATAATTTCAATCTGATTCCTCGCAATGATGAAACCGACCTGATCCTGGGGATCAATGTGTTGGATTATTACTTCAAACTGACACAGTATGAAGTTCGCAATAAAGAGGAGCGCATTACGGTATTCAAAAATCTTTCGGATAAGACCCGATATGAAGTTTTGAGTCTGATTGCAAACGGTGATTCCTCCACCAAGGTCCTGGCTGAAAAGCTTGGCGTGACCAGTGCTGCGATATCCTATCATTTAAAGCAGCTGGCGAATGACCGCCTGATCCAGTTCGATGCCAACCGCCGCAAAAATGGCTATCGCATCAACAAGGACCGGATGCAGGAAGCCATCAGCGGCCTCCTGGAGGACCTTCAAATCAAATAGCCCCTTCGTTGCCGGCTGCCTGCAGACGGCAATTTTTTTATCTGCCGATCGTTCCGGTTGAGTCCGCACCGCCGGCCAGATCAGAAAAAAATAATCCTCCGCGTCTGACAGCCTTCTATCGGTTCTTTTCAAGCTGAAGAAAACAGAGGGCGGCAGCATCAGAGG
>CAYYVR010000110.1:0-9018 GCA_964475185.1 uncultured Clostridium sp.
TAATTACACTGATCATACATACTTCAACTTTATTTTATAATTTTCAATGATGATCCTGATATTTGATATTATAGTCATTCACCAGTTAATTCTTCATTTTGAAAGGAGCATATTATACTAAGAAAACGAATTAAACCATTCTATGGATGGGCAATCGTTGCTGTGTCTGCGTTGACCTTATTTTTTCAGGACCTGGTCAGACTTATTCGATCTCTATTTTTATCAATCATTATGTTGAACGTTTCGGTTGGAGCAGAACGCAAATTTCAAGTTACTATTCCATTGCAACGCTACTGGCCGGACTGACGCTTCCCTTCGTGGGAAAAATCATCGATTCCTTCGGGCATCGAAAAATGATCGTTATGATATCTTTTTTATTGTCCATGGGCGCTTTATGGATGAGTAACATCAGCACTCCGCTCATGCTGATGATCGGATTTTTCATACTGAGGCTTTTTGGCCAGGGCTCCATGACCCTTTTGCCCAACACACTGGTTCCCGCCTGGTTCATTAAACACCGGGGCAAAGCTCTTAGTTTGATGGCTCTGGGAAGTGTCATCGGGTCAGCAGTCATCCCGCCTTTGAACAATTATCTGCTCGAATCCATGGGCGTAGAAAAGGCCTGGCAATTCTGGTCGATCATGCTGCTGCTCATTATGGCTCCCATTGGCTGGTTCGTTATTCGAAACTCACCGGATCAGATCGGGCTTATGCCCGATGGCATCAGGAAAAAACATTACAGTGACCGCCATGTAAAGTATTCAGCCAAAACTCAGGTCAGCACCTATTCCTGGAATCTTCAGGAAGCAATGCGGACCAGGGCATTTTGGCTGCTGCTGATTTGTATGGTCATTCCATCCATGGTGAATACTGGGATCACGTTCCATCTGGTATCCATCATCAATGAAAAAGGGTTTGACGCCGGATTTGCGGCATTGATCCTGTCAATCATCGCTCTGAGTCAATTTCCAATGACTTTTGCAGCAGGATTCGTAGCAGACCGGGTCAAAGTCCATTATGTCAAAGCTGCAAACTTTTTATTATACCTGATCGTCATTTTATTATTGCAGACTGCAACATCCCCTGTTTTCCTGATCCTTTTCGCGGTGTTTCAGGGCTTTTTCATTGCCTTTGACTCCGTCAGTACCGGCGTCATCTGGCCAAATTACTTCGGGAGCGCACATTTAGGAAGCATTCGCAGCATCACCATGATGCTCATCGTGATGGGCTCTGCCCTCGGTCCTCTTCCCTTTGGGATCGCCTATGATCATTTTGGCGGCTATCGGGAAATCCTCTGGATCATGATGCTGTTCCCATTGCTGGGCGCATCAGCTTCTTTACTGTCTCCCCGCCCATCCGAACCGGCTGTGAACATATAACATGGCTAAACATACTGAAATTCAAAGAGCTCATACTCTTTAGACATATCACTAGCTTCAAAGAGGAATCAAAATGACTGTCACGATCAAAGACATCGCTAAAATTTTAAATATTTCTTCAGCAACTGTATCCCGAGCTTTGAATGGCAAGCCCGGTGTCAGTGAACCCCTTCGCGAAAAGATCATTGATCTTGCCGACGAACATGGCTATCATCCCAATGCCATTGCCCAGGGATTAGTTCGTAAGACCACCAATACCGTTGGGCTGATCATTCCGGATATTACCAACCCCTATTATCCGATGATCGCAAGAGGCCTGGAAGAAGCGGCCCGTGAGATGAATTATCAGTTATTTCTGAGTAACTCCAATTGGGATAAATACCGTGAAGAGCAGCTGATCCGAACCATGATCTCCAATCGGGTCGGTGGGATCATCATTGATCCGGCTACGACGGACTTGAGTCACATTATTGATTCGGGGATCCCCACGGTATATCTTTCCAATGATCCTGAAAATATCGATACGACCTATATCGGGATCGATAATTATCTCTGCGGCTCTCTGGGTGTCCGGCATTTATTTGAAAAAGGGTACCGCCGTATAGCCTACCTGGGTGGATCCGACAGTTATTCGAATGAGGAACGGATCCACGGCTACCGTGACGGACTCAAAGCCTGTGGCTTACCCTGTGATGAGCGACTGATCCGATCCAAAGAATTTTCCACGGAATGGGGCTATAAAGGCACTGGACTGCTTTCTGCTCTTGACGATGCACCGGATGCTTATTTGGGCGGAAATGATCTGATTGCCTATGGAATCATGAATTTCATGGCTGAAAAAGGTAAAACCGTTCCGGAAGAGATCGGCATCCTGGGCATCGATAATATTCCTTCTTCTTCACTCCCTCAAATATCGCTTTCCTCCATTGGCATCACAAAGCAGGATATAGGGAACAAAGCCTTCACATTGCTGCATCAACTGATGACCAGCGAAGTCCAGTTCTGTGAAAAAAAATTGATCGAACCCAAATTATTCGAACGGAGAACAACGCGCCGGGGCTTTCTCCGCACAAATGCCGAAGGGCCTGATCCTGGCATACCCCAGGTAGAAGATCCCTTGTCGTAGACCCCTTGGATTAACTGCTCGGTTTAACAGTAAAACCAGATTTGAAGGACGCTCGGATCATTCCGGGAGTCCTTTTTTTTAGGTTTACGCGGCAAAGCTGATCAGTCCAGTAATTTCTGATCGGAAAAAATTCAGCCACCTAAAGATATCCATGCTTTTTCAGGGCATTCCAGTAGCCCATGGTATAGAAATCCACCCATTGGCTGATTTCCTCATCCGATGATCCGCCCAGTGCTTTCAGGACAAGAGCAGCGAATTGCACCGGGCTGTTTCCGTTGGCGGTGATCACGTTCTGGTCCGACACCGCTTCCTCCCTGATAAATCCGTCCGGATTCGTATAACCGCCTGCTTTTGCCATTTCGGAAGGATCATTTCCGGTGTGGCGGACATCATTGAGCAGTCCTTCCCGGGCCGCAAAATGAGTCGCATCGCAGATGATCCCCAGGACTCCTCCCCTGGCTTTGATGGAACGGGCAAGGGGAAGGATCCCTTTTGCCTCTTCTTTGTGCCAGGACAGGCCGCCGATGAGGATCAGGGCATCGATGTCCTGCGGGATCTCCTCAATGGCCAGATCAGGGATCACGGTCAGATGACCCATGGAACGTTTTGGGCTGCGGTCAGTGGAAGCCCAGCGGACCTCATAGTCTCCGCTGATTTCGTCCGTGGTCAGAACCGTGGATATAAAAGCGGCCTCCCAGTCGGCAAATTCATCGAGAATGAACAATACAGCTTTTTTCATGATACGTCACCTTTCCCGGGTGGAAAATCAGCTACTCGGCAATTACACGGATGGTTTCACCGGCAAAGGAGATCTGATCCCCCGGTCTGATTTTCCTGGAACGCTCAGTACAAACGGCACCGTTGAGTCGGACCAGACCATCCTGGATGAAATGCTTGGCTTCACCGCCCATGGCGGCAAGGCCGGCCAGTTTCATCAGGGAATCCAGGCGGATGAACTCAGTGCTGATGGTAATATCCTGCATAGCGGCTTACCTGGCGATGCGGACAGGCAGAACAAGATACAGGCTCTTGTCGTTGTCTTCCGGGCGAATAATGCAGGGTGAAATATTCGAGGTCATTTCCATGACGATTTTGTCTTCATCCATGGTCTTGAGGATGTCGATGATGTATTTCGCGTTGAAGGCGATCTCCAGAGGCTCTCCGGTCATCTCGCAGTAGACTTCCTCCCGCATTTTTCCCATTTTGGAGTTGGAAGTGATGATCAGCGTGTTGTCCTCGAACATGAATTTGATCAGGTTGGATGTGCCTTCATTGGCCAGGACCGAAGCCCGTTCGGTGGCATCTCTGAATTCATTTTTGTCAACGATGACACTGAGTTTTGAGTAATCGGGGATCATGTTCTGGTATTTCAGATAGTCTCCCTGAAGCAGTCTGGAAATGATCCGGGTATTGCCCAGTTCAAACAGCACGTGATTATCTGTGAATGCCAGACGCACCGTGTCATCGGTATCCTGGATCACTGAAAGAAGATCCCGCAGGGTCTTTCCTGAAATGACGCGCTTGATTTCGATATCGGTCCCCAGATCTTCGGTGACCATTGCCATCCGGTAGCCATCCAGCCCGACCATATTGAGTTTATGGTCAGCGGTCTCAAACAGCATCCCCATGAGGATCGGCCGGGTGTCTTCGGTGGCGATGGAAGTCAGGACTTTGCGGACCATGTTTTTCAGATGGGCCTGACTGATATCCAGCGAAGTGGTCTGCTCCACTTCCGGAAAAACCGGGAAATCGGATGGGTCCATGTAAAGCAGGTTCAGGACCGATTTTTCGGCACTGATGGTGACCGTGTTGTTGTCGGCGGTCTCCAGGGTGATGATGTTGTTGGGCAGCTTGCGGATGATATCACCGAACATTCTTGAATCCACGACGATTTTGCCTTCTTCATGGATCTCAGTGGTGAAAGACGTCTCGATGGAGACATCAACATCAGTGCCTCTCAAAATCAGGGTCTGGTCTTTGGCTTCTACCAGGATTCCCTCCAGGATCGGAATGGGTGATTTGGCAGCGATTGCCTTTTGAACGATATTGACCGCATCGACCAGCTCTTTTTTGTTAACCTTGAGAATCATTGTTATTCCTCCATCTGATTTTGCTTTTTATCAACAGGCTTGATTGGGCGCTCTTTTATTATTTATTAATTGTTTTAAAACAGTAGTATCTAGTAGGGGCTGTGAATTTGTTGAAAAGCCCTTTAAAACGGCCCGGCACAACAGTTTGATCATTGCGTAGACCTTCGGATAAGTCAGGTATAAAAACAGGGGTTATCAACAGGCCTGAGAAATGCCTGGATCATCCACAGCCCGATCAACAGGCGAAAGGATAGTTTTGTGGATTAATTGCTGAGCTTTTTCGTGATGTTGTTGACGGTGCTTTTCAGGGCCGTATCGGATTCGATGGCTTCATGGATCTTGGTATAGGCATGCATGACGGTGGTGTGATCTTTATTGAACTCCTCGCCGATCTTAGGCAGTGATGTTGGTGTCAGGGTCCGGGAAAGATACATGGCGATCTGCCGGGGAAGGGCCACATTTCGTGTCCTGCGCTGGCCTTTCAGGTCATCCACGGACAGATTATAATAGTTGGCCACGACTTCCTGGATCAGTTCCACGGAAAGCTCGCGGTTCCTGGATTCGGACACGAGATCTTTCAGTGCTTCAGTGGCCAGTTCCACAGTGATCTCCTCATCGGTGAGGCGGGCATAGGCCATGACCCGGATCAGTGCGCCTTCCAGTTCCCTGATATTTGATTTGATCTTCGTTGCGATATAGATCAGGATGTCATCGGGGACCAGTATTTTGTCCGCTTCGGCTTTCTTCTTTAATATAGCGACCCGGGTTTCAAAATCAGGGGCTTCGATATCAGCGATCAAACCGGAGGCGAAACGAGTCCGGAGGCGGTCCTCCAGGGTCGGGATCTCATTGGGCGGCCGGTCGGAGGACAGGATGATCTGCTTGTTGGAATCCTTCAGTTCATTGAAGGTATGGAACAATTCCTGCTGGGTACTCTCTTTTCCGGCGATGAACTGGATATCGTCGATGAGGATCACATCGACATTTTTCCGGTATTTTTCCCGGAAAGCTTCGTTGGCATTATTTTGAATGGAATGGATCATTTCATTCATGAATTTCTCACTGGACACGTAAACGACCCGGGCATTTTTATTGTTTTTGCGGATCTCATGGCCAATGGCATGCATCAGATGAGTTTTCCCAAGGCCGACGCCGCCGTATATAAACAGCGGATTGTAGGTTTCATTGGGCGAATCCGCCACCGCCAGACAGGCTGCGTGGGCAAATCGATTGGAATTTCCGATGACGAAGGTCTCAAAAGTATATTTTGGATTCAAAAAACTGGCATCATTGCTCCGGGTTTGGGCTGATTTTTCAGTTTTGACCTCTTCTTTATTCTTTTTTTCTTCGACGGAAAGTTCAGAATCGGGAAGATCTCCGATCATAATGTCCAAATCCAATTCCTGCTTCGTCACATGAACCACCGAATTTCTCAGAAGATCCATGTATTTCTGCTCGATGATGTCCCGAATCATTTTATTTGGAACACTTAGTGTCAGTTTGCGGTCTGTGATCTGCTCGGGCCTGATGGGCAAGAACCAGGTTTTAAAGCTGACCGGAGCCATGATTTCCTCTTCAATAATCTTCAGTACATCCTGCCAGATGCCTTTTAGATCGTCCCTCATATCGATTAGTCTCCTTTAAACGTCTGTTGATAAGTTAAATCCACAAATGTGCATAACATGCGAACAGGGCTTCTGCCGCACAGGATATGCACAGAAACCCATGGACCTGATATCCACCGGGTGGAATGCTGTGCTTTGCGTGAACTGCTTTGCTGCCTGCGGGGGGCTGAAATTTTTCAAAAGTCATTTCACAAGTTATCCACAGGATACGCACAGCCTTTATTCTATCCACAGGAACTTGTTTATAATTGGGGATAAAATAAAATGAGGACCCCTAGAGAATCAAGTGATTCCAATGGGTTCCGCCTATTTCGTGTTTTCATGATAACACACAAGCAAAGAGTAAAACAATAAGTTATCCACAGTAATCTGGGCTAAAATACCCCGGTACCCCGGAGAATAAACTTTCTTGACATGACAAAACGAGGTGAGTATAATAATGGGGTATCACTTAAAATGCATTAATTGCGAATAGACCCGGAGGAGGTGTAGACATATGTGGATGACCTATCAGCCAAAGAAAAAACAGAGAAAGAAAGAGCACGGCTTCAGAAAGAGAATGGCAACAAAGAACGGAAGAAATGTTCTCAAGAGAAGAATGCTTAAGGGAAGAAAGAGATTAACAGCTTAAGGGCCGCATTATGTGGCCTTTTCTTGTAAGGAAAGAGGATAACTTCTGTGAAACATGAAAGACTCAGGAAAAATCAGGAGTTCCGGACCGTATACAGAAGAGGCAGATCCTGTGCCAGTGACATACTGGTGCTTTACAAACTGAAGAATCCCAGAAATGTAAAGGATGGAGAAGCCTTTAACCGAATCGGTATTTCCGTCAGCAAGAAGGTCGGGAACAGTGTCGTCCGAAGCCGCGTCAAGCGGCTGATCTACGAAGCTGCCAGGGCCTCCAGGGAAGAAACAGTCAAAGGATATGACCTGGTATTCGTCGCCAGGAATCCCATCGTTGGCAGGACCTATCACCAGGTGCTGTCTTCTGTCCGCTATTTGTATAAGAAAGCGGGATTGCAAAAAAATGAAAAAAGTACTAATCAGTCTGGTTAAGTTTTATCGGAAGTATATTTCTCCGAATACAAGACCCAGCTGCCGGTTCATCCCGACCTGTTCCCAGTACAGTCTGGAAGCACTGGAGAAGTATGGGGCGCTGAAAGGTTCCTGGATGGCCGTAAAAAGAATTCTGAGGTGTCATCCCTTCTACAGGGGACCCATCTATGACCCGGTTGATAAAGACTAGGAGGAAATCCGTTGCAACAGAGTATTAACAACGTGTTCAGGTCTGTTTTTGACATCCTGAATAATTTTTTGGGCAGCTACGTAGCTGAACCCGGAACACGGTGGGGAATCTCCATTGTGTTATTTACAATTCTCTTTAATCTCATCGTGTTTCCGTTAAACTGGAAAGCCCTGATGAGTTCAAAGAAAATGAGCATGATCCAGCCAGAATTGAAGAAGATCCAGGCACGGTTCAAAAATGATCCGGCAAAACTTCAGGAAGCGCAGTCCAAACTGATGAAGGACAATAACGTCAGTATGTTTGGCGGTTGCCTCCCGATGCTGATCCAGTGGCCGCTGTTCATTGCACTGTTCAATGTGTTCAATCAGCTGGCAAAAGACGGAACCATCGGCGGGATGAGCTTTTTAAAGCCATTGATCAATGATCTGGGCGGAAATCACAATATTCCACTGACTGTACTCACAGTGCTCACAATGCTCCTTTCCACCTGGGTCACCCAGAAAGGCAACGAGAAGAACATGACACCGGAAGCCAGAGCGCAGGCCAAGCAGATGAACACCATGAATTACATGATGGCACTGATGATCGGCTGGTTTACCTGGTCCTCCCCTGCAGCTCTCGGATTATACTGGATCACAGGGAACCTGTTCAGAATCGTACAGCAGCTCATCATGAACCGGGTCCAAAGGGACAACCCCACTCCGATCATCGTTGCGGAGATCCCTGAGCCGGAAGTGAAAAGAAAAAGAAATAAGGTGATCAGAAAATAATGGAAACAATAAAAGCGACAGGAAAATCACTGGAAGAGGCTGTTGAATCTGCAAGAGCCAGCTTGGGTTGTACATTAGATCAGATGGATTATCAGGTGCTGGAAGAAGGCTCCAAAGGAATTTTAGGGTTCGGAGCCAAGCCCTTCATCGTCGAGGCGACCCGCAAGCCGGAACCTCTGACGGATAAGGTGAAAAAGTTTGTTCGTGCGATCCTGGATCAGATGGGCCTTATGGCTGAAATCAGAGTCCGGGAAGAAGAAGGCAACATCCGAGTCAATCTGGCAGGTCCGAAAATGGGACTGATCATCGGCTACCGGGGCGAGACCCTGGATGCGCTTCAGTACCTGACGAATCTGGCCATCAACAAGGAAAGAAGCCGCGAAGAATATACCCGAGTCATCATAGATACGGAAGGCTACCGTGAAAAACGGGAAGAAACGTTGAAGCGACTGGCTGAAAAGACAGCATGGAAAGTCAATAAATACGGTAAGAGCATCAAGTTGGATGCCATGAATCCTTACGAAAGAAGGATCATTCACTCCAGACTGCAGGATTATCCCAACGTCAAGACGCATTCTGAAGGTGAAGAACCCTACAGAAAGGTCGTAGTGGAACCGAAAAAATAAGAGTACCTTACTTTGCATCGAAAAAAGATAAAGGCATTGTCCTCCAAGGATGATGTCTTTATCTTTTTTCGATGCAGATCTCCGATCCCATCCGGACCGATGACCGGTGCAGACTGTGGCTAAATTCTATTTCTGCATCGCCTCATCGGGTATAAT
>CAYYVR010000111.1:0-9014 GCA_964475185.1 uncultured Clostridium sp.
TCCTGCATCGTATGTCCTGCATCGTATGTCCTGCATCGTATGTCCTGCATCGTATATAATGATAGCAGGAAGACATTTCAGAAACACCGATCCGTCAAAAATCTTACCTTATAAAATTACAGCCTTCACGCAGCCCAGCGCATTGCGCGCACAGACCGGCCTGTTTTCATGGATTAAGCATTGACAGGCAAGACCATCCATATTCTAAGCAATCACTGCAGGACAAATCTGCCCCATCAGGATCCCTGAGGGGAAACAAAGCAAGGAGAATCCGCTATGATCAGTAAAGCCCCGACACCTGATGAATATTTCGCCGAACTCCCCCCGAACCGCCGTGAAGTCATGGAGAAGCTGAGGGATGTCATCAATCAGAACATCCCCGATGATTTCGAGGAGATGATGCAATATGGAATGATGGGGTGGGTCGTCCCGCTTTCCGTTTATCCGGGCGGCTACCACTGCACCGGCGAACCGCTTCCCTTCATGGGCATCGCCGCCCAGAAAAACAATTACGCCGTTTATCACATGGGGATCTACGGCGAGGACGACCTGATGGAATGGTTCCGAAAGGAATATGAAACCCGCTACGAACGGAAACTTGATGCCGGCAAGAGCTGCCTGCGCTTTAAAAAACCCGAACACGTGCCCTACGATCTCATCGCTGAGCTGGCCGGCAAGATCAATGCCCATGACTTTGCGGCCGGCTATGCCCAGTTCGATCCGAGAAACAAGCCCAAAAAAACGCCGGGTCAAAAACCGGGAAAGAAGAAGTAGCATGAACCAGCGCACCATCACCAAGCTGAACCTGTTTTTTTCGGGACTGACCTCCCGTTATGAAGAGAATGAAGCGCTCTTTTCCATCCTCCGCTTCACCTTCAAGTCCGGTCTCAAGTCCTTCCCGGGCAAAGCCGAGATCCTCGAAGATCAGCTTACCTATTATTTCAAGGGAACTCGCGAGGTTCTGTCCTTTGCTCAGGTCCTGGCCCGGATCACTGAGGAGGCTTCCCTCTATGACGGACTCCAGCTCTCCTATGAAGAGCGCGGCTACATCATGGAGATCACTGCGGACGATCGCGATGTCAAAGTCAAAAACCGGGAGCTGGCTCAGGATCAGACCGCTTCTGAACCCTCCCCCGTTCTCAACCGGTCCTATCTGGTCAACCATCATCATGCCCGGGCTCTGCTGACGGAGCTGGACATTCTGACAAAAGACGGCAAGATCAAGAATGATAAGATCCGCAAATACAGCCAGATCGATCATTATGTGGAGATCCTTCGCCAAGACCTTGAAAAATTCAGAGGATCCAAACACCCCGTCCACATCGTCGACTGCGGCTGCGGCAAATCCTACCTGTCCTTTGTCCTGAATTACTACATGACGGAAGTCATGAAAATCAAAACGGTTTTCACCGGCATCGACATCTCCGCCCAGGTCATCGAATCCTCCCGGCAGATGGCAGACCGGCTCGGGTACCGGAACATGGAATTCATCCAGGGGGACATCCGGCACCTGATCACCAAACGGCGCCCCGACATCGTCATGAGCCTCCACGCCTGTGATACCGCAACGGATCTGGCTCTGAATTTCGGCATCCGCAACCGGGCGGATCTCATCATCGCCGTGCCCTGCTGCCATGCTGAAATGAACCGCAAGTACCATTATGACCCTTTTGCCTCGATCCTGAAGCACGGCATCCTCAAACGCCGCCTGGCTGATGCTCTCACCGACGGCGTGCGTTGCCTCATTCTGGAACAGGAAGGCTATGACACCACCATCATGGAGTACATCTCTCCCCTGGAAACGCCTAAAAACCTTTTGATCAAGGCCGTCCGCACCGGACGGCGCAGTGCGCAGGCCGAGGCCGAACTGCTCTCCCTCATCCTGAAGCTGGACTACGCCCCGGCTTTGTATCGCTACCTCAATGATCTGGATGACCCGGAGGACTCCATGCTGCCCGACCACACGGATCCCTCGGGTCGCTGATCCTCTGCTCCATTTTTGATCACTTTAAAATCAGATAGGCCAAGGCACGCAAAAAGAGAACCGGCCCGGTTCTCTTTTTGCATTGATATTCCATTCATGATCTAAAGATCATCGCCCATATCCTGCATCAGCACCTGACGGAAGGGCCCCAGATCATAGATCTGCTGCAGAAATGCCGTTTCATCCGTCAGATGGCGGGCATCCACATGATATTCCGTTTCATGCGTCAGCTTGCCCTCCCCCAGCGTGGTTTTGGCATCGACGCCCAGGATCCGGATCCGGTGCTCCCGCAGGTGATTCTCGATGACAGGGTTGTAATCCTCCGAGCCCACGTAGGAAACACTGAGTTTTTTCATGTGCGGAAAGGAGAACAGCCGCTTGACGGCCACCAGGGTCAGAAGGATCACCAGCGCCCCGAGACCGGCGATGAGATAGTACCCCATGCCGACCGCTATGCCCAGGGCTGCGCAGACCCAGTATGGAGGCTGCCGTTGTCAGGCCTTTGATGCTTCGTTTGGTCAGCATGATCGTTCCGGCACCGAGAAAGCCGATGCCGCTGACGACCTGGGCGGTGAGCCGGTGAACGCTGAGGGTGAGAATTTTTGAAGCATTTTCATTGGCTGCGGCCAGATTCAGCATCGCGGAGGCACTTTCAAGTTCGATGAGCGCAAACATACAGGCACCCACCGCAACCAGGATGTGGGTCCGAAAACCTGCGTCCCGCCCTTTTTTTTCGCGTTCAAAGCCCACCATCCCGCCTGCCAGGATGGCAACACCAAGACGAATGGCTATTTCAAGAGTGGATAAATAAAACATCGGCAGCCTCCCGTTCTGGTCGATCTGTTTTCAGTGCAGCCCAAAGTAGATTACTCAGGACAAATGTCGGACCGGGTGAGATCAGGTCCCTGATGGTCCCCTCTTCTGTTTCGCCTTTGACCCTTCACTTTGTGCTCTTCGCCTTGTGAGCCTTAACTTTCGATCCTACAGTCTGCAGCAAATTCACAACGGTGAAGCCTCCGGTTATTTGTGGTGACGCATGAAGGGAAAGCCGCGCTGAATGGCAAAGGGGATCTCGACCTCGCCTTCGCCCTTGTTTAGCAGGAAATAGGGGTTGCGCAGGAGGATCCTGCCCAGCGAGACCAGATCGGCCCGGCCGCTGGCCAGAATTTCCTCGATCTGCTCGATCCGGGTCAGAAGACCGACGGCCATGGTCGGGACGCCGCACCGGTTTTTGATCGCTTCCGACAGGGGGACCTGGTACCCCGGATACGGATGGATGGCGGCTTCTGCCACCAATGCCCCTGATGAGACATGGACCATGTCAAAGAGATGCTTGAACAGATTGACCAGCTCGACCATTTCATCAATGTCGATGCCGCCTTCGTAGTAGTCCGTTGCCGACACCCGAACGATGAGCGGCATATCCTTCGGGATCACGCTGCGGATCGATTCAGCCACTTCGATGAGCAGGCGGGCGCGGTTTCCCCTGGTTCCGCCGTATTCATCGGTGCGTTTGTTGGAGAGCGGCGATAAGAACTGATGCAGCAGATACCCATGGGCGGCGTGGACCTCAATGAGATCATAGCCGGCCTCCACGGATCGCCGGGCGCCGTCGGTAAAGGCATCCTTCACTCTCCGGATCCCTTCCAGGTCCAGCTCCGCCGGTGTTCCATAATGTTCATCAAAGGCGATGGCCGATGGCGCCACGATGCCGGCGTCAGGGATCGCGCACTTTCTGCCGGCGTGCGCCAGCTGGATCCCGATTTTCGCTCCGAACTCGTGGGCAACTTCAACCACTTTCCGGTGTCCCTCTATGTGGGAATCATCCCAGATGCCCAGGTCCTTCCCCAGGATCCGCCCTTCGGGCACAACTGCAGTAGCCTCCACCAGGATCAGACCCAAACCGCCGATGGCGGCGTTGCCATAGTGGATGACATGGAAATTCTGCACATGGCCGTTTTCATCCGCACTGTTCATGCACATGGGGGCCATGACGATCCGATTTCGAAGTTCGAGATCGCCTATATTGGTTTTTTGAAAACTTAACATTAATTTTCCTCCATTTTCTTGCTGTCACTGAGTATTATAATATACTGAAGTTGTAAAAAATTGATTGGCAGGTGAATTTAATGGAACTTAAACAATTTAAATCCATGGATCCCAACATTCTCTATAGTATCGTCAATGCGCGGCTCCGTGTTTCAAGCCCTTCCCTGGAAGCATTCTGCGAAGACCAGGACATCGACCTGAATGAATTCATCGCCCACATGGAAGCCAATGGGTTCTGCTATCATCCGGAGAACCGGCAGTTCCGCTGATTGACTCCTGTCAGCGCAATCACCGCAGTCCATGGGCCCTGGGATCCTTTCCTCATGTTGGGGGAACAGCAATCCCTGTTCCGCTTCACAAAAAACATGCTCTGCCATTAAGAAAAATCACCGGTCATCTGCCGGTGATTTTTCTTATGACATGGCCTGCCAGCATGATTCCCGCCACGGGCGGAACAAACGCCACTGAGCCGGGCGTCCTGCGCTTGGGTTTCATTTCGCTTTCAACGGGCGCTGCCAGGGGCGGAAGGGGCGGTATTTCTTCCTCCGGTTCCAGGGCGGGTTCCTCGGAATAGAGGACTTCCAGGGATGTCACACCCCGTTTTTTCAGTTCCCGGCGCATGACTTTGGCCAGAGGGCAGACTTTGGTATTGAAAATATCGGTGAAAACCAGCCGGGTTGGATCCAGTTTGTTGCCCGCCCCCATGCTGGAGATCAGGGGAATCCCGCGCTCCTGACACCACTGAGCCACATCCAGCTTGGCGGTCACCGTGTCGATGCAGTCGATGACATAATCCGCATTTTCCGGGATGATCCCCGGCAGAGTATCCATCAGGATGAATTCATCCCTGGCGATGACATTGCAGTCAGGATGAATGGCCAGCAGCCGCCGGCGGGCGGCCTCGGTCTTGCGCATGCCGATGGTATCCATGGTGGCGATGATCTGACGATTGATGTTGGAGGGCGTGACGATATCATTATCTGCGATGATGATGGTGCCCAGGCCGGACCGGACCAGGGTCTCCGCACAGGCTCCGCCGACTCCGCCCAGGCCCAGCACTACGACGGTGGCTTCACTGAGGCGTTTCATGCCGGTACGGGTGAGAAGCATTTGTGTTCTGGTAAATAATTCGTCCATGGCTACTCCATCTGATTGAAGTAGCTGTCCATCTGCCTGCGGAGATCCTCCTCCGACAGAAGATCCGGTGTGTCGGAAAAATCAAGGATGGATTCCGTTTCACGGCAGTAGCGCACTTTGATGCATTGGCCCAGATTACGGGGACAGCGCAGACAGAGGCAGTCTGAGGCGTTGCCGTCACAGGACTGACCGTACAGCGGACAGTAACGGCAGTTTTTGATGGCGCTGCCGGTGTTTTTGGTTTCTTTCGGAAATAGTTCCATTGCGTTAGCTCCTTACAGGATGATGGGGATGGGTTCATTCAAGGTCAGTGATTCCGTGCTGATCCGGCAGGTATAGGCCAGAACATCCACGCCATGATCCATGGCGTATTGCAGCGACTCGGTAAAGTAGGGATCCATCTGGGTATTGGGGCTGAAGTGAGCCGCAGTTGCCAGCTGGATCACAAAAATCAACCCCGCGCCAAAGCCGGCTTTTTTTGCTTCCACCAGCTCCCGGAGGTGTCTGGCGCCGCGTTCGGTCACTGCATCGGGAAAACTGACCATGCCGTCCCGTTCCAGGGTGACGCCTTTGACTTCAAGATAGTAATCCGGTGTTCCGGTTTTTTTCAGCCGGAAATCGAACCGGGATCCTCCGAAGGTTTTCTCACGGGCGATCTCCTCGTAATCGGCAAACAGCGGGATCCTTTTTTCAAGCAGGGCTTCCTCCACCACCCGGTTGGGGATCTGCGAATCAAAATTGATCAGGATCTCCCCCTTCCAGGCTCCGATGAGGGAATGGGCCGTCTTGCGCTTAGCCCTGGTCTCATGGCGGATCAGCGCCCGGCACCCCGGGATCAGGATCTCTCTGAGCCGTCCGGTATTGGGCACATGGACCATGACCTCCTCACCGTCCAGCGCAACCCATGCCTGGAACCGGTTGGGCCGGCTTATAAATATTGCTTCCTGTGTTTTTTTGTCAAATTTCATGATTTCCTCTTCTCGTCTTTCCGTTGTCCATTATATCACCATTCACTGGTTCGCCGGCAGCTCCGGCAGCATTCGGTCCTCTTCCACGGATCCGGTCCGGCCGCTTTACACTGAGAAGACCTTCATCCTTCTGATGGTCGCGCCCGAATAGTCCTTTTCGCTGAATCAAAATGCCCAATCAGTTGTTACGCCTCGCAGCCTGACATGACCCGATCAAAAAGATCTGATCAAAAGATCCAGTCAAAAAGCTGTTGACAATCTGACTTGTGCCGACTAATATTGTAAATGCGAATCATTTGCATTTAGCAGGAGGCCCTATGAAAAAAATACTATTAACCAGCCTGATGGCATTGATGATCATTACCGGATGCAGCCCCGCTGCAGCCCCGGATAATGCCAGTTCCACGGGCACTTCCGAAAAAATAAAGGTCATGACGTCCTTTCACCCCATCGATCAGATCGTCAACGCCATCGGCGGCGACAAAGTGGAAACCACTTTATTTGTACCCCCGGGCACCAATGCCCATGACTTTGAACCCACTGCCAGGGATATGGCTCAGCTTCGGGAAGCCGAAGTGCTGTTCATCAATGGCCTGGATATGGAACCGTGGGCTGCCGATGGCGGGATCTCCGGCTCCACCAAGCTGATGTTCCTCGCTGACGGTCTGGATCTGATCATGCTGGCAGAGGATGACCACGAACATGAAGCCGATGACGATCACACGGACGGGGAGTCCGACAGCCATGATGATGAAGACGATCATGATGATCACGATCACGCCGGCGGCGCAGACCCTCATGTCTGGCTGGGACTGAGTGAATTGAAACTCATGGCGCAAAATGCTGCCAACGGTCTGACCATGCTCTCCCCGGAGGATGAACGCTACTTTGAAGCCAATCTTCAAACGTTCAACGAAGCAGCCGATGCCCTGGCAGCGGAATTCGAACCGAAATTCAAACCCTATGAAGGCAAAAGTTTTGTGACCGGTCATGAAGCCTTCGCCTACCTGACGCGAAATATCGGTCTCGTTCAGATGGCCGTGGAAGGCCCCTTTGCCGAAGGCGAGCCCACCCCCCAGAAAATCAGAGAACTGGTCGATCACGTCCGGGCCGAGGGAATCACAACGATCTTTGTCGAAGAGACCGCATCCCCCAAAGTCTCCGAAACATTAGCCCGGGAAACCGGTGCGGACCTGGTCACCATCCCGACCCTGGAATCGGAAGGCGAACTCTTCCCCACCATCCGGGATATTTATGAGAAGATCCTGACGGCTATGGAAAAATCCGGTCAGTAATATCATGTTCGGCTGAGCCTCCCGATCCGGGAGGCTTTTTCTTTTGCCGGAGTATAGAAAAAGATGCAGGTCTTTGAAGATCTGCATCTTGATTATGGTGACCCCAAGGAGAATCGAACTCCTGATTCCAGCGTGAGAGGCTAGCGTCTTGACCGCTTGACCATGGGGCCATGGTTAACAAAATTTATAATACCATCTCAGAGCGGCTTTCGTCAACAGGAAATTATTCCAGGGCATAGGATTCCGAGCATAGGATTCTGCAAAGGAACAGACGGACCGCCAAAAGAGAACGCAGTCAACCCGCCGTCCCGATCTGATATTCCGGGGTGAAACAGCAACCCCCGACCGGGGAACTCCAGCAGAATGCTGGATCGATTCGGTCGGGGGTTGTTTGATGGCAGGGTATCGCTGTTAATCCCGGATTCCGGTGTTGTTGTCCGTGTCAGCGCCGGTGACGGCATTGGCTGGTTTTTCCTCACCGCGCCGGGTCGACTGCAGGTATTTGGCAAGGAATGCCCGGGTCCGCTCGTTGTCGGGATCGGTGAAAATCTTCTCCGGTACCGCATCCTCCACGATGGCTCCCTTATCCATGAAGATCACGCGGTCTGACACATCCCGCGCAAAACTCATTTCATGGGTCACGACGACCATCGTGAGACCGGAGTAGGCCAGATCCTTCATGACCTGGAGAACTTCACCGACCAGCTCCGGATCCAGTGCCGAGGTGGGCTCATCAAAGAGCATGATCTCCGGTTCCATGGCCAGGGCTCTGGCGATGGCAACCCGCTGCTTCTGTCCGCCGGAGAGTTTGGAGGGATACTGATCGCGTTTTTCGAACAGGCCGACTTTTTTCAGGAGGACTTCGCCCTTGGCGATGGCTTCCTCGCGCGGCATCCCCTTGACGGTGAGAGGCGCTTCGATGACATTGCCCAGCACCGTCAGATTGGGGAACAGGTTAAATTGCTGGAACACCATACCGACTTTTGAAATAGCCGCCTTGACGGAAAGTTTGTCTTGAGGGTCCATTTTTTCGCCGCCGATGTAGATCTCACCGGAGGTGGGCGTCTCCAAATTGTTGAGACATCTCAGGAAGGTGCTCTTCCCCGAACCGGAAGCCCCGATGATGCAGACCGCTTCGTTCTTGTGGACTTTGACATTGAGATTTTCGAACACCGTCAGATCATCAAACTTTTTGGTCAGATCGACGGTCTCGATCATGACTGGATTGTTTCTGTATTCAGACATCGCTTCCTCCTTCTAGTAGACAGCCAGTTTCTTTTCCAGCCTGCCGAACAGGAAGGTCAGAACGGTTGTAAAGAATAAATAGAATGTGGCAGCGACGGCATAGGCAGGGATGGGATTGAAATCACGGGAAGTGATCTCATGGGTCAGCTTCAGGACCTCGGTCAATGCAATGGCTGCAACCAGGGAAGTATCCTTCAGAAGTGTGATGAACTCATTGCCCAGGGTCGGCAGGATGATCCGCACCGTCTGGGGAATGATGATCCTGCGCATGGTCTGCCAGTGGCTCATGCCCAGTGCCTTGGCGGCTTCAAACTGGCCTTTGTCGATGGCCTGGAT
>CAYYVR010000112.1:0-4737 GCA_964475185.1 uncultured Clostridium sp.
CGTATTCAGCGCGCGTCCGATGATCGACCCAGTCCTAAAACCACTGATACGTTTTTTATATCACGGATTGGGACAGACTGCAATCATTGATACATTCTAAACATTTGCAGTGTATTATGATCAGATTATTATCGTTGGCCGGTCCAAAGCGATTTACCAGTAACTGATCAGTGAAACCCCATATTCAGACAGAGATCCCGGCAGGACGTCCGGCAGGTCGCCCGGCAGGTTATCCTATGATGCGGTGAAGGGCTCTCCGCGGTCCAATGCACCTGAAAACTGAGTTTCATAGAGTTTTGCATAACCCCCGCCGGCCTGGAGCAGATCAGAATGAGTGCCTCGTTCATCGATCCGCCCCTCCCTCATCACCAGGATCTCATCGGCAGCCAGTATGGTGGACAGGCGATGCGCAATGATGATGCTGGTGCGGGTGGCAATGAGGGGATCGATGGCGGTCTGGATCAGCTGCTCGGAAATGGAATCCAGTGAAGAAGTGGCCTCATCGAAGATCAGGACGGCGGGATCCTTTAGCAGGGCCCTGGCGATGGAGATCCGCTGTTTCTCCCCGCCAGACAGTTTCAGTCCGCGGTTTCCCACCAGCGTATCAAAGCCCTGGGGCTGCCGGCGGATGAACTCATAAATGTTTGCCTTGATACAGGCCGACACCAGTTCCTCCTCCCTGGCCTCCGGTTTCGCATACAGGAGATTTTCCCGGATGGTCCCGTTGAACAGATAGGTCTCCTGTGTCACAATGGCGACATTACCGCGCAGCCAGCCAAGGTCCAGCTTGCGGACGTCAATGCCGTCAAAGGTGATGCTGCCGCCCGATACGTCATAAAGGCGCGGGATCAGGTTGCTGACGGTGCTTTTTCCTGACCCTGAGGGTCCGATGATGGCAATGCTTTTGCCGCTTTCCAGGGAAAAACTGACGTCCCGCAGAATCGGCCTGTCCGCCTCATAGGCAAACTCAACATGGGAAAAAGTGATATCTCCCTTTGCTGCGTCCGGCACAACGGCATCCGGATCACTGGCAATGTCAACGGGGAGGTCAAAGTACTCAAAGATCCGGGTGAACAGTGCCATGGACCGGATCCAGTCCACCTGGATGCCCATGAGGGAATTCACCGGAGCATACATTCTGCTCAAAAGTGCCACCATGACGGTGATGTCTCCCACGGACAGATCTGATCCGTATCGGATCATCAGGAGGCCCCCCACCAGATAGATCAGCATGGGACCGATGCTGGCAAAGGTCCCCAGCACGACACGGAACCAGCGGCCGGCCATGCGTTCTCGGATGTTCAGACGGATCATCTGGCGGTTGACTTCCTCGTATCGGTCAGCCTCGGCCGCCTCCCGGTTGAACAGCTTGACCAGAAGCTGCCCGCTCACGGACAGCGTCTCATTGAGGATCCCGTTGATCTCATCATTGCGGGCCTGAGCTTCCCGGGTCAGGCTCCAGCGGGCCTTGCCCACCCGCTTGGTGGGCAGCGTGAAGAGCGGAACGATGATGATGCCGATGGTGGCGAGGATCCAGTTCTTCTGATACATGGCGGCCAGCGCCACGCCCAGTGTAATGGTATTGGAAAGGATGCTGGTCAGCGTTCCGGTGATCAGCTGCTGGACCCCTGAGATGTCACTGGTCATCCGGGTGATGATGTCACCCTGGTGATTGGTGGTGAAAAACTGATGGGGCATGGCCTGCAGATGACGATACATGCTGTTGCGCATATCAAAGGTGATGTGCTGTCCGATCCAGGTATTGAGATAGCTCTCCAGCACGCCGATGAGGTTGGCGCCCAGCGTCACGGCCAGGGAGATCAGAATGAGACGGATCAACATGTCAAGATCCCGTCCGATCAGGCCTTCGTCAATGATCCGGCCGGTGAGAACGGCGGGCATGACCGACAGCACCGAGGAGAGCAGAATGGCCGCCACCACCAAAAGCAGCTGCTTCCAGTAGGGTTTTAAGTACGATCCGATGCGCAGAAGCAATGCCCGGGTGATTGTCGGCCGGCTGGCTTTCTCTTCTTCAGACAAAAATCCCCGGCCGCCCCGGTTGGGCCCGCCCGGTCTCAGTTCCATGACGGGTCACTCCCGCTGTTCTTCTGAGCGCGATCCTCTGACTGATCGGCAGCTGATCCTGGATCACCGAGGGCTTCGATGCCTTCAGCCAGTTTGTCTGTGAGTCCCATGAGCACTTTGGCTTCTTCTTCGGTGAGGATCTTCCCCACGGCCTCGCTGAAGGCGCTGCGTTCCTGGCGGATCTCTTCAAGATGGGCTTCGCCGGCGGGCAGCAGCCGGACCAGAAACACGCGCTGATCCCGGGGATCCCGTTCCCGCATGATCAGCTGTTCCGACTCCAGGCGGCTCAACCGTTCATTTAGGGAAGACGGGCGGATTTCCAGTAATTCAGCCAGTTCCCGGGTGGTGATCTCCTCCCGGTCACGGATCATGATCAGGAGCCGATACACGCCTCTGCCAAGGTTCGTCCGTTTGGCCGGGCGGCGCCGCAGCAGACGCATGACCCGGTCCAGGGACGCCAGCATGGCTTCATTCGTCTGAAGCGTCCCGGATTTCTGTTCCTTCGTATTTTTTTGATTCAACTCTCATTTCTCCTTTTTAACAGGTACCTGTTCTTTAAATGTCTTTATTTTATAACAGGTACCTGTCAATTGTCAAGTGATGGATGATCCCATCCTTTGACCCTCTGAAAACCCGACGCCCATCCGCGATCCCGATCCGCTGTCATATTCTCTGACGGATCAATTCAATGGCCAGTTTCAGCGCTCTGAGTCTCCGTTCCGTCAGGGTTTGCTGCGCTTTGCCCAGGCCAGGCCGGGCACGGATCGCTTCGATGGAAGGAAGCAGCCGCTCAAGGATATCAGCGGCCTGCGTGAGCTCGGCTTCCGAATAACTGTGCACTGTTTGGTGCCAGGCCTCTTCCAGCACAGCCGATCCAATGGTCAGAGCTTCCAGCCGCTTTCTGATCAATGTGGTACTGACACCTTTTTTCACCATCCCTGCCAGCGCTTTTTCGGTTTTCCCAATGGCGGAACGAAAGGCCCGGATCGATTCATCTTTTTCCTGTGTAGTAGGGTCCGCCAGCTTCACCGGATCATGCCCCGCACCATGCCCCACACTGCCCTTTCTTCTCTTTTTTGATCCTTCCATTCCATGTTTCCTTCGCTTGATTTTTTATTTCAATGTTTCAGGTCCAGACTTCCTGATTAGAGATCAGGATGCACTCCATCTCGTATGTCTTGCCTGGATGCCCATGGGATCCAATGACATCCACTGCTGACACTGATTTCATGATAACATCTTTCATCCAACAGGATGCGGTGATGAACTCCCTTTGAATCGATCCGGGAAGAAGTCCGTTCATAAAATGGCCCGCGCGCGTAATGACTGAAGCGTGAAATGATGTTGTTGACAACCTCTCCCGGTGCTATGATTACCTTATACGAACTGGGAGGCGGTCCGATGTACTGGAAAAAAATGATGGCGCCGATCATCATCACTGTGTTATTGGGCATCTATCTGATCATTTATGCGGTCGCCCTGGTCGCTGCGATTCCTGAAACTTGGATGAAGCTTCTGGCCGGACTGATCCCCCTTGCATTGTTCGGTGCAAGTGTCTATGTCTTATACGAACGAATCCAGGAAATTAGGAGTGGTGAAGAAGATGATCTTGGTAAATACTGATTACATCACCGGCAGGGAACTTGAAATGCTGGGCCTGGTCAAAGGCAGTACGATCCAGAGCAAGAATGTCGGCCGTGACATCACCCAGGGATTGAAATCCCTCGTTGGCGGAGAGCTTCAGGCATACAATGACATGATGAATGCAGCCAGAGCTCTGGCCACGAAGCGAATGGTCGAAGAAGCTGAATCTCTGGGCGCTGATGCCGTTGTCAACATCCGTTACTCTTCCGCGGCCGTCATGAGCGGCGCTGCCGAAGTCATCGCCTACGGCACGGCCGTCCGTTTTCTTTAAGCCGGATCCTTCATGACATCTTCAACTTGATTTAAGCCAGCCTGTTCCGAAATCGGAGCAGGCTGGCTTATTTCTCACAGTTTAAATTTATGTCATCTCAAATCGATCCATTTCAAAGCCTGTCCTGAATGATCCACCATAAAGAGGCCAACGTCAGGACCGCGGACAGATTGACCACAATGTTGAATCGCAGCTGTCTGGTCTTGTGCCGGTGGATTTTCATGGCCAAAAAAGCCCCCAGTCCCCCCAGCATGGCAGCGGAAAGGAGCAAATGAGATTCACGGATCCGCCAGCGCCCGGTCCTGGCTCTTTGTTTATCCAATGCAAAGAGAGAATAACTGATGCTGTTCATCCCAAGGAGGAGAAGCAGCAACATTATTTGATTTATTTCCAGTAGTTTTAACATACTTACTCCCATCGCTGCAGGGTTCATGGCCAATCAGAGAATCCTTCGATCACAGGTCCGCTGCCACCGGTGATCTGTCCCGGCTGAGCCACCATTCCAGGATGATGCCATAGATGATACCGGCAGCAAAGCTCACCGGATCGCAAACTCCGTTGAACTGTAGAACGCAAATGAAACGAGCAGGCCCAGCAGACCGCCGCGGAGGAAAGTCTCATTTCTCGTCCGTTGCTTCCAGGGGGCTCCAATCACCAGTCCGATGATGACCCGGTTGAACCATAAAGCAAAGACAAAGGTCGGCGATGCAGTGAACCCGGATCGGACATAAGCGCCC
>CAYYVR010000112.1:4837-8777 GCA_964475185.1 uncultured Clostridium sp.
CCGATCCCTTTTCATTCAGTATACCACCGGCATCTGGTGCATTGGTATCAACATCCGCCTGCCATTGAATCACCAGACTCATCCGCCATGACAAAGAGCCCCCGTATCTCAAACACGGGGGCTCTTTGCCATGGTCTGGTCTTTGATGAGGGTCACTGGCCCTTAAAACGCCGGAGTGCTTGCCCATCCGTAATTGTCGATGAGGAACTGCCGGACTTTATCACTGGTCAGATGTTTGATCAGTGCCTTGATCTCTGCGCTGTCCTGATTGTCGCTGCGTGACACCAGAGAGATGGCATAACTTTTGGTCACCTCATCCTGCTTTTCAACGTAGAGCCGCTGATCATCCCCGTCAAGTTCCAGGCTCTTCGCATAGGTCGGATACATGACTGCCAGGCCGGTTTCTGTGTAGCGCTGCGCAAGGCTTGTCAGGGGGACCTGATCATCGAGCTTGAGGTTTTTCGGATTGCTTTCGATATCCTCCAGCGTCAGGCCGGTGGTCTTGCCGTCCTTGAAGGTCAGCAGTCCTGCCTGGCCCAAAAGGTACAGAGAGCGGCTGAGGTTGGTGGAATCATCAGCCAGGGTGATGGCTGCTCCCTCGGGGATCTGTTCCAGATCCGTGAATTCCTTGGAATACAGGGCAAAGGTGGCATGGTAGATGGGCTGGATGGTGACCAGATCCGAGTCATTGGCCTGATTGAAGGACTGCAGGAAGTAATCGTGCTGGATCATGTTAGCTTCCAGTTCCTTGTTTTTCAGGAGATTGTTGGGGGCCTGATAATCAGTGAATTCATTGATCTTCAGGTCGAATCCGTCAGCTTTCATATCCTCCTGGATCAGCGTCAGGATATCCTTCATCGGATAAAAGGCAACGCCGACTTCGATCTCCTTGTTTTCAGCCGGGGCCGGCGTGCTGCAGGCCACCGCTGAAATGCTCAGCATAAATACCATCAATGTCACTAAAAGTTTTTTCATTTTGTTTTCCCTCTCATCGTTTATCATATTTTCTGGCTATAAAATTGCCGGTGGTCTGGACCATGTGGACGATCAGGATCATGACGAAGATGATGATCCACATCAGTTCATAATTGAAATTGTGATACCCTTCGCTGATTGCGAGATATCCCAGCCCTCCGCCGCCGATGATCCCCATTACGGTGGAATAGGACAGCAGGCTGATGGTGGTGGATGTAAAGCTGAGGATCAGTCCGGAACGGGCTTCTCTCAGCAGAAAATGAGTGAAATACTGCAGCGTATTTGCACCCAAAGCATAGGAAGTTTCATAGATGGACTTATTGACATCCAGTAAGTCCTGTTCGGTGAAGCGGGCGAAGGTGGCGATCCCGATGAAACTTAAGGGGATCTTGGATGCATCAACACCAAACCCGGTTCCGATGATCATCCGGTTCAGGGGGATCATGACGATGATGAACAGAATGAAGGGAATGGATCGGGTGATGTTGATGAAACCCGACAGGATAAAATAAATCGTTTTATTGCGATAGATCCCATCAGAACGGGTGAGAAACAGAAAAAATCCCAGGACCAGTCCGATGACCATTGACAGCACCATGGCCGTCAGCATCATATCAAAGGTTTCCAGCAATGATTTAGCAAGATCCCCGCCGAACCGGTCAAAGGCTTTGAGATATTTATCGATCAAGCTGGAACGCCTCCTTATAGGAAACCGGTTTGATTTTCCTGGGCTGCAGGGAGATCACATCTGAGATCCGCCCGTCTTCGATGATGGCGACCCTGTTGCAGATCGCCTTGATCACCGATATGTCATGGGAAACCAGCACAATGGTGGTTTCAAACTTCTCGTTGATTTCCTTGAGCAGCTTCAGGATCTCATAGCTCATCTTCTCATCCAGTGCCGAGGTCGGTTCATCGCAGAAAATCAGCCGGGGACGGGTCATCAGCGTCCGGGCAATGGCCACACGCTGTTTCTGACCCCCTGAAAGCCGGCTGATGTAGGCCTGCTCAAAATCCGAAAGACCGACAAAGGAAAGCAGCTCCCTGGCCCGGTCGAGATGTTCTTTCCGGTCCCCTTTGCGCAGCCGGGTGGGCAGAAGAACATTTTCAATGACGTTCAGGTTACTCAGGAGATTGAACCCCTGAAAGATCATGGACGTATCCCGGACCAGCTCGTGGCGGGATCCATGATCGAGTTTTTTCCCCATCAGAAAGATTTCTCCGCCGTCAGGCTCCATAAAACCGGTCATCATCCGAAGGATCGTGGATTTTCCGCTGCCTGTCTCCCCGACCAGGCCGAAGATCTCCTGTTTGCCTATGGACAGATCGATGTCGTTGATGATCACCGTATCAATTCCGTTTATATCAAATTTTTTCGATACCTTTTCAAATCTAATCAAAGCTTCTCCTGTCTCATCCAGTCGCATGCGCCCTACCCTTGCAATGGCACCGTGCTGATTCCTGATCCCGTGGCGGTTCATAACCCATCATTGGCTGCAGGTTTCTCAGGAAATCTCCGGCCATCCGGAAAACTGCGCTTACCCCGGGAATCTGCTTCGACCCGGTTTCGTCATAAACTCCAGGGGCCGGACCGGAACCAATGGGGAACCATCGATCAGCATAAGGCTATGATATCTGAACTCGACCCTCTTTTCAAATGAATTCATAATGAATTCATAATTAAATCGGTTTTATCCATTGCCCGTGAAGATCTGTCCTGCAAAAGGGCAGTGGCGCTCTGTTCAGAGTCATTCTTTCCCTGACCCGGCGCACTGGCGAATCAGAATAAAC
Source organism: uncultured Clostridium sp. (assembly GCA_964475185.1). GTDB lineage: Bacteria > Bacillota > Clostridia > Clostridiales > Clostridiaceae > JG1575. Next base: position 7,604 of record CAYYVR010000112.1, read on the forward strand.
TCATGCCCCGTCCGGTTCCTGCAGCGCAGTTCCCGATCATGGCATGAGTTTGCAAATTGCCCGTTTAACAACCGAAGCGCTTCTCTGGCTATCTGACATCATCAGATCGATAAAAGACCGTGAGGATCCCTGGCTATGGCACCGCCCCGGCCATCGGGGCCAGATCGATCCCATGGGCTTCCTTTGTCGACTGGATCAGATAGTCAAGAAGCTCTTCATCCTGTGTTGCCTTGAGCAGATGGATCGCCTGCCGGAAGGTGTCTTCATATCCGGGCCGTTTCAGGTAATATTGCGCCACCCCTTTCCGGGCCAGCAGCAGATCCATCACGTAATGAACTTTGTGATTTTTGCAAAGGTTCAGGCCAAGTTCAGCGTATTCCAGAGATTTCTCGTCTGACTTGGTTTTATAGCAGGCATACGACAGGTTATAGCAAAGCTTGATCTTCATCTGCAGGCTCGCCAGGGAATCTTCCTCCAGGGTAAAGTTCAGGTATTCCAGGCAAAATTCCAGAAGCGGGATGGCCTTTTGATGATCATCCATTCTGTGATGGATCAGACCTGCCAAAAGCAGGATCCTCATTTCCAGTTCGGAGTATCTGAATGAAGCAAATTCTGACCAGCAGAACCCAGGAACGGTCTGAGCCATGGCACGTTCCAGCTCTCGGATCAGCACCTCGTAATCAATATCAGTCCGCGCACAAACCCTGGCGGTGGCATCAAAAAGAATCCGAATCAGTTCAACTTCGCTGGGATTCACCGGCGCCTTGGTGTCGTAGGCGATCGCTTCACGGTTCAATTGTTTCAGTGCTTCCTTTCTCTGCTGGGGCGGCAGAATCAGGACCTGATCAAAATGGCGGGATAAAAAGGTCATTCTGGAGTCTTTCCGGTAGTCATTGAGGAGCTTGACCAGATTGACTTTATACAGTCCCGACAGCAGTTCAATGGTCTCATATTTTGGAATGACCAGTCCCTTTTCGATCCTGCGGACCGTATCTTCACTGATCCCGGTGAGCTGGTTGACCCTTTTCTGAGAGTATCTGGCCTCTTTTCGAATTCGCGCGACTTCTTTCCCAAACTCCTTAAAATCAAGTGAGGCGATCATGTGCTTCCTCCCTCTTCCTGTCAATTCCTATAAAACCCCGAATCAATGCGGGTTTTTATATTTTATTATTTA
>CAYYVR010000113.1:0-3737 GCA_964475185.1 uncultured Clostridium sp.
AAACACCATGAAATTCCGACTGTTTCTTTGACAAATATTAAATAAAGAAAAAACATATCAAGAGTATGTTGACAACGTTACAGTTGGCTTTTATTATTATGTCAGACAATCAATGTCAGACAACAGCATGAGCTTCAGGATGGACTTCAGGTGCAATTCGATCACACGCCTCAACAGTGAGAATAGCAATTTCAGCCGGGAGTTTTTGTTTTTCACTGACAGTAAACGATTTGACGCAATGAGGTACAGGAAAATGGAGGGAATAATGAAAATCGGATTTATAGGATTAGGAATCATGGGACGACCCATGGTACGCAATCTGATCGAAGCCGGATATCTGGTCATGGTCTATGATATTATGCCGGAGTCCATGTCGATCGCTGAAGGATATGGCGCCGTCAAAGCTCAGGGTGTCAGAGTGATCGCCGAACAATGCAATGTCATCTTTACGATGCTGCCCAATTCTGCTCATGTGGAGGAGACCGTCATGGGGGAATCGGGGATCCTTGCCTGGGGTCAGCCGGGAGCTCTCCTCATTGACACCAGTTCCATTTCTCCGGTAATGTCCAAACATCTGGCGGAAGCACTCAGGGAAAAAGGCATCCGGATGATCGATGCGCCTGTATCCGGCGGAGAAGGCGGAGCCGTTGACAAGACGCTGTCGATCATGGTCGGCGGTGAGGAGGAAGTGTTCAGGGAAGCGCTGCCGATCCTTCAGGCGGTGGGCCGAGACATCATTCATGTCGGATCCAACGGAGCCGGCAGTATGGTCAAACTGGCTAATCAGATCATGGTCAACGTCAATATGGCAGCCATGGCAGAGGCGGTGGTGTTCGCTCAGTCAGCCGGCATCGACGTCTCAACGATGCACGCAGCCGTCCGCGGCGGAGCAGCAGGCAGTGCCGTGCTGGATGCCAAGATCCCGAAGATCGCGGCAAGGGATTTTTCACCCGGAGGCCCAGTGGCGATCAATGCCAAGGATCTCCAGAATGTAATGGAAACCGGACGGGAAATGGGCGTTCCGCTGCCACTGACCGCTCAGGTCCTGGAAATGTTCCGCTCGCTGATGGCGCATGGTCATGCGCGCACCGATCACAGCGGACTGGTACTTCACTACGAACTGCTTGCCAATCAGAATCAACCCCTGCCCGAAAATTAAGCTCAGTCAGAGAAAAAAGGAGAAAGACGAATGAAAATAGTGCGTAATGTCGTACTGGGACTCATGGTGATCCTCGGGATCTCCCTCATCTACGTATTCTTTACCCAGCGTGAAGTCGATGACGGGACGGTGCTGATCCGCCTGGGTCACGACCAGCCGGTGACCAATGAACGTCACATCGCCCTGACCTACTTCAAGGAAATGGTGGAGGAACGCTCCAACGGCGAGATCCGAATCGAGATCTATCCCCAGGGATTGCTGGGCAATGAAGCGGTCCTCACCGAAAGCGTGACTTTCAATGATCTGGAAATGGTCGCCACCAGTTCCACGAACCAGTATGGATCCCTGATCAGTATATTTGAACTGCCCTACCTGTTCGATGATCATCAGCAGGCCTGGGAGATCCTGGACGGTCCCATCGGCCGAGAGATCGCCGACACCTATCTCGAAGACAACCTGCGCCTGCTGGCCTACTACGAGAACGGCTTCCGGCAGATCACCTCCAACCGGGTCATCAATTCCCCGGCGGATCTGAAAGGGCTGAAGATCCGGACACCGGAATTCCCCATGTCGATCCAGGTGTTCAATGCCCTGGGCGCCAATCCGACGCCGATGGGCTTCAGTGAACTCTACACTGCCCTGCAGCAGGGAACGGTGGATGCACAGGAAAACCCCATCGCCAATGCCTACACCAACAAATTCCAGGAAGTCCAGGATTATGTGATCATGTCCAATCATCAGTACATGCCCGTTCATCTGCACATCAGCAATGACTTCTTCCTGTCGCTGTCACCCCAGCATCAGGAGATCATCCAGACCGCTGCCCAGGAAGGCGCAACGTATCATCGTCAGCTGCTGCGCGACAGCGAAGGCCGCATGATCGAGGAACTCACCGCTGCAGGGATGGAATTCATCGATGTGGACATGGATCCCTTCCGGGAGCTGGTGGGGCCTGTCTATGACTGGTTCACCGAGAAGAACGGCCGGGTCATGCTGGACCGGATCCTCGAAGCAACAGGAAATTAGGAGGAGAATATGAAAATAATCAATTGGCTCGATCGGCATCTCGAAGAAGTGATCCTCATCGCACTCCTGGCGGTCACTTCAACCATCGTATTTGCCCAGGTCATCATGCGGTTCGTCTTTCAGAACTCCCTGACCTGGTCGGAAGAACTGGCTCGCTATCTGTTCATCTGGATGATCTACGTCGGGGTAAGCTACGGATTCAAGAAGCATTCCCACCTGCGAGTGGATGCGCTGGATTCCCTGTTCGGCCCCAGAGGCCGCCTGATCACCGATATCATCGTGCAGATCATTCTGCTGGTCTTCATCGTTACCATGACCTACTTCGGCTGGAACATCGTCATCCGGGCCACCAGGCTGTCGGCGGCGCTGTCCATGCCCATGAAATATGTGTACCTAGCACCCGTTGTCGGATTCGGTCTGTCCATCATCCGGCTGATCCAGAATCTCATTGCCATGTTCAAAGCGCTGAAGGAACCCGTCGGTCCTCATGTGGAGGTTAAATAATGAATACATTCATTCTGTTTGGTTTATTTGTCCTGCTGATGGCCATGAAAGTGCCCATCGCCTTCTCCATGGGGCTGGCCACTGTGGCTGTCGCACTTTTCTCACCCAGCCTGACGCTGTCCTTCATCGCCCAGGGCATGGTCCGCTCCACGGACAGCTTTGCCCTCATGGCCATACCGTTCTTCGTTCTGGCCGGCGAGCTCATGGGCAAAGGCGGCATCTCGCGGCGGCTGTTTGACTTTGTCAATGTCTTTGTCGGCCGTATGTACGGCGGAACGGCCATCGCCACCGTCATGACCTCGATGTTCTTCGCGGCCATCTCCGGATCCGGTCCGGCCACCGTGGCAGCCGTCGGCGGCATGATGATCCCCATGCTCATTGAAGAAGGCTATGATCGTCGATTTGCAACGGTTCTGGTCGCCACATCCGGTGCCCTGGGCATCATCATTCCGCCGAGCATTCCGCTGGTCCTTTACGGAGTGGGATCCTCCACCTCCATCGGGGACCTGTTCAAGGGCGGTATGGCCCCAGGTATATTCATCGGACTGACTTTGATCGTGTATGTCTACTTCCACTCCAAGAAACACGATTACAAAGGCAATCAGGAGCCCTTCACCATGAAGCGCCTGGGCCATTCCCTGAAGGATGCCATCTGGGCCCTGTTGGTCCCGGTCCTGATCCTGGGCGGGATCTACGGCGGAATCTTCACGCCCACTGAAGCAGCGGTCGTTGCCGTGTTCTATGCCTTGTTCGTCTCTCTCTTCATCTATAAAGAAGTCAAACTGAAAGACCTGTCGCTGATCCTGCGGGATGCAGCCTCCAGTTCAGCCAATGTGCTCATCGTCATCGGCCTGGCCACGGCCTTTGGTACGATCATGTCCATTGAACGGATCCCTCAGGCCATCGCAGCGGCCATGCTGTCATTGTCCACCAATCCGATCCTCATCATGCTGCTCATCGTTGCGATCCTTATGATCGTCGGAATGTTCATGGATACATCAGCTGCCGTTGTCATCTTCACGCCGATCCTCTTCCCCATCGCCAAACA
>CAYYVR010000113.1:3837-8460 GCA_964475185.1 uncultured Clostridium sp.
AAAGTGAAAAGGAGAACTGTAATGAAGGAACAATTAACAATGCAGGAACTGAAAAACACGAGCATTGAACTGAAAAAGCACGTTGTTTCCATGGTCCACAAAGCACAGTCGGGACATCCCGGCGGATCGCTGTCCATTGCTGAATTCGTCACCGCCTGCTATTTCAAATTCATGAACGTCGATCCCCAGAACCCAAACTGGGCGGACCGTGACCGCTTCGTCCTCTCCAAGGGACACGTCGCTCCGGCCCTGTATGCAGCGCTGGCCATGCGCGGATATATGGACATCTCTGTCCTGGATACCCTGCGGCAGGAAGGATCGCCCCTTCAGGGGCATCCATCCATGACCGCCTGCCCCGGCATCGACATCTCCACCGGCTCCCTCGGACAGGGGATGCCCTGTGCTGTGGGCATGGCGCTGGCCGCCAAGCGTGACGGCAAGGATTATCATGTCTTCTGCGCCGTCGGCGACGGCGAAAGCCAGGAAGGCATGATCTGGGAAGGCGCTCAGGTGGCGAACAAGTACAACCTGGACAACTTCATCATGTTCGTTGACTACAACAACCTGCAGATCGACGGAACCTGCGATGAAGTCATGCCGGTGCTGGATCTGGGCAAGAAATTCGCAGCCTTCGGATTCGATGTCCACGAGATCAACGGCAATGACATGGAACAGGTGGTCTGGGCCATTGAACAGGCCATGGCCGATAAAAACGGACGGCCCAAATGCATCTTCGGACACACCGTCAAAGGCAACGGCGTTTCCTACATGGAGAACGTGTGCAGCTGGCACGGTGTGGCCCCCAATGATGAGCAGCTGGCCCAGGCACTGAGCGAACTCGACGCACAGATCGTATAGGAGGAGAAATCGTATGAAACCAAGAGCAACCCGTGATGGATTCGGAGAAGCCATTCTCGAAATCGGAAAAACCAATCAGGATATATATGTCATCGATGCAGATATCGGATCCTCCTGCCGGACCCATCCGTTCCGCTACGCACTGCCCGAGCAGTATGTCAATGTAGGGATCGCTGAAGCTGGTGCCACTGCTGTGGCCGCCGGACTGGCCACCACCGGAAAGATCCCTTTCGTGGTCACCTACGCTGTATTCGGCTCTCTGAGAAATGCAGAGACCATCCGCAATCAGATCTGCTACCCCAACCTCAATGTCAAGATCGCCTGTTCCCACGGCGGACTGACGCCGGCCAACGATGGCGCCAGCCACCAGGCCATTGAAGACATGGGTGTTCTGCGGACCATCCCCAACATGACCGTCATCATGCCGGCGGACTTCTATGCCACCAAGGCACTGGTCAAAGCTTCGGCTGAGTACTACGGTCCGACCTACCTGCGCTTCACCCGTGATGCGGTTCCGGTGATCTATGATGAGAACGCCACCTTTGAGATCGGTAAAGCCAACCAGCTGCGCGAAGGCAAAGATGTCGCCATCATCGCCAACGGCGATACCGTCTGCCTGGCACTGGATGCCGCAAAGATCCTGGCCGAGCAGGGCATCGAAGCCAGAGTCCTCGACATGCACACCATCAAACCCCTTGATGTGGATGCGGTCCAGGCCTGCATCAGAGACATCGGAAAGGTCATCAGTGTCGAAGATCACAACATCATGAACGGACTGGGCAGCGCAGTGGCCGAACAGGTCGCTGAATCCGGCAAAGCCATTCTTCGCCGCATCGGCGTCCAGGATCAGTTCGGAATGTCGGCACCTTATTCAAGACTCATGGAAATCAACGGCATCACAGTGGAAAACATTGTGGCCAAGGCAACTGAATTAGTCAAGGAGGCTTAATCAATATGTTGGATTTTAAAGATCAGGTCGTCATCGTCACCGGTTCCGGTTCCGCCAGAGGAATCGGACGGGTCATCGCCCAGCGCTTCGGCGAGCAGGGTGCTCAGGTCGTCCTCACTGATATCAATCAGGAAGGTCTGGACGAAAACGTAAAGGAAATGACCGCAGCCGGCCTCAAAGCCGTCGGTTTTGCCGGCAACATCTGCGATGAAGCCAGCGTGAAGGAACTGGTGGAGAAAGTTGTCAGCCAGTTCGGGCGCATCGATGTCCTGGTCAACAACGCCGGCATCTCCCAGAAGAAGACTGTGGCAGAAATGGAACTGGCCGACATCCGGAAAATTTTCGAAGTCAACGTCTTCGGACTGTTCCTTATTACCAAGGCAGTTCTCGAAGTCATGAAGAAACAGAACTACGGTCGGATCGTCCACCTGAGCTCTGTTTCGGGCAAGCGCGGCGGCGGTGTCTTCGGCGGAGCCCACTATTCCGCATCCAAGGCAGCAGTTCTCGGATTCTCCAAGAACCTGGCCCGGGAAGTCTCCCAGTATGGGATCACCACCAATTCAGTCTGCCCAGGACTCATCAACACCGACATCTGGAAGTCCCTTCCGGAGGAGCAGGCAAAGGGTATCATCGCCAACATCCCCATGGGCCGTCCCGGTGAGACCGTTGAAGTGGCCGACACCATCGTATTCCTGGCTTCCAGAGAAGCCTCCTACATCACCGGCGAAGAGATCGACATCAACGGCGGACAGCACATGGACTAATCAGAGTGATTCTCGCGAGACGTTCTGCCCGGATTGCCAGTCCATCGGATGGGATCCAATGGTTCCATTCGGTCGGAGCGATCCAATCGATCCGATCCATGCAACATGGATCCATTCCTGACAAAAACTGATCCATTGAATGAACCAAAGTTTACGGCACAAGGATACCAAAGACAAACCGCAGGAAAAAAAACAACCGCAGCAAACAAAAGACAACCGCAGCGGGCCCCTTCATCCGAAGGCGTCCCGTTGCTGTTTGCCGTTCTGAGCGAGATCCGTCCCGGTGCACAGTGGGAAGGAGGGATCTTATTTTCGCTGCGTCCGTGATGGTGAGCAGATCCACAGCAGGTCTCCAGGGGATTGCTCGTTTTCAGCCAAAGGATTTCGGTTCCATGGTAAAATAAGAGGAAGGGCAATCTGGTTTTGCCTTCATTGCCATCCACTGCAAAGACCCTGGAAAGGTTGATCATATGACAGAAACAGTTCGTGCGGATCATTCGCAGCAAAAAACTGAATACATACCGCCCTTTGTCCACCTGCACGCCCACACGGAGTATTCGCTCCTGGACGGTTCGGGCAAGATCCCCGAGATGGTGGCCCGGGCCAAAGAGCTGGGGATGCCGGCCCTTGCCATCACCGACCACGGCACCATGTACGGCTGCGTGGAGTTCTACAAGGCTTGCCGGCGCGAAGGGATCAAACCCATCATCGGATCGGAGATCTACGTCTGTTCCGGCAGCATGGATGCCCGGAGCCTGACCAATAATTCCATCCATCATCTGGTGCTGTTGGTCAAAAATGACAAAGGCTACCAGAATCTGATGAAGATCGTCAGCGAAGCGTCCATCCGCGGCTTCTACTACAAACCAAGGGTGGACCATGCCTTTCTGTCTCAGCACAGCGAAGGGCTCATTGCCCTGTCCGCCTGTCTGGGCGGAGAAGTCCAGGAGAATCTGAACCATGGTTTCCCGGAAAAGGCCAGGGAAGCAGCCATCTTCTACCGCGATACCTTCAAGGACGGCTTTTATCTGGAACTGCAGGATCACGGTCTGGCCGAGCAGAAGAAAGTCAATGCCCTGAACATCGAACTGGCCCGGGAGCTGGGGATCCCCCTGGTGGCCACCAATGACGTCCATTACCGCAACCGGGATGACAGCAAGAGCCATGATGTGCTCCTGTGCATCCAGACGGCAGCGGCGGTGGATGAGTCCGACCGGATGAAGTACCCGTCGCCGGAATTCTACTTAAAGAGCCCGCAGCAGATGTGGGAGCTCTTCGGCGATGTGCCTGAGGCCCTGGAAAATACGGTGAAAATCGCCGATGCCTGCCGCTTTGACTACGAGTTCCATGTCAGCAAACTGCCGGCCTTTGATCTGCCCGAGGGCACCGACCATGCCATGTACCTGAGGATGCGCTGCTACGAGGGGCTGGCCAGGAAATACAAAGTGTTCGCCGATTTTAAAGATCTGCCCATGTCCGGTGCGGTGATGGAAAAAATGAACCGCCTGGATCGAGGCAATTCAAGAGAACTCATCGCCCGCCTGGATTACGAAATGGGCATTCTTGAGCGCATGGGCTACGTGGATTATTTTCTCATCGTCTGGGATTTCATTAAATTTGCCGATGACAGCGGCATTGCCACCGGCGCCGGCCGAGGTTCGGCGGCGGCATCCATCGTCGCCTACTCCCTGAACATCACCAAGATCGATCCCATCCAGTACAACCTGATCTTTGAACGCTTCCTCAATCCGGAGCGGATCTCCATGCCCGACATCGATTCCGATTTCTGCTATGAACGGCGCCAGGAGGTCATTGACTACGTCGTAGACAAGTACGGCAAGGACAACGTGGCCCAGATCATCACCTTCGGGACCATGGCCGCACGGGCCTGCATCCGCGATGTCGGCCGGGCCATGCTGTACCCTTACGGCGAAGTGGATCAGATCGCCAAGATGATCCCCACGGTCCTGGGCATCACCATCGAAAAAGCCCTGGAAATGAATCCGGAACTGAAAAATGCCTATGATACGGATCCCCGGGTATCCGATCTCA
>CAYYVR010000114.1:0-8392 GCA_964475185.1 uncultured Clostridium sp.
AAGATCAGCGGGGGTCGAAATGCTTTAACCCTGTAAAAAGAGCGTTCGATCACGTTGATTCGTGAGAAGTGACTGATTCTTATTGATTCGCCGGGGTCCCATGGTATAAAATTCAGGAGGGTCCACAGGAGGGTCCACAGGAGGGTCCACAGGAGGGTCCACAGGAGGGTCCACAAGAGGGTTCATAAGGTGGTTCAAATTGCAGCGTCGGTCGCTGCGCAGATGAGGCACAGGGCCCCATCAATACAGGGAGACCTCTGCCGTGATCAGTGGCCATTGTCATGTGATAGCCATACACGCAGGTACAGATCGGATGATTACACATATCCTGGGGCCGAAGGCGGGGTGGACCACTGAAGAACACGGTGAAAATTCCGGGAAAATCAAAGGCCTTTGTGGAGTTTCCACAAAAGTCCTGGGTCAGTCGGTGTTTTGGGGAACACTTCGAAAAGAGGAACCGGTCTTTGAAAAACCGGGATCCATTCGGTCCGGGTCAACAGACCGGCAAGATCAGACGGTCTTGAGAACTGCCTTTCAATAAGGCCTGCGGGTAACTGGCGGTGATCGATCGGATGCAACTGCCTGAGATCCTTCAGGGTTAACTGTCGAGTCTGGAATTCTCGAAATAATAATTGAACTTTAAACGAACCGTAAAAATTCATGTTGAACCTTTAACAAAAAGACTGTATCATTAAAAATATGATAACGATAACATCAGGCGGCTTTCCGCAACGTTTGGTTATTGTAGGTACAATCAGTTTAGGGAGGGAAAAAAAGAATGAAGAAGATTTTAGCATCACTTCTCACACTTGCCATGGTTTCAGGTCTTGCCGCATGCAGTCCGGCCGAACCAGGTACGACAACGACAGCATCGGATACGACAACTGCAGATACCACTGCACCCGGAACGACACCGGATACGACGGCTGCCGGAGGCAGCGAAGATCTCAAGATCGGGTTCATTGCACTGCATGACACGAACTCAGGTTACGATGCCGCCCATCTGGAAGGCGTCACCAAAGCAGCGGAGGATCTTGGCATCGACGTGGCTTCGCAGATCATCTTCAAGTACAATATCCCGGAAGATCAGACGGCCTATGACACCGCAGTGGATCTGGCCGAACAGGGCGCCGACATCATCTTCTCCAACTCTTACGGTCATCAGATGCACATGCAGGCCGCAGCTGAAGAATATCCGGAGATCACCTTCGTCGCCGCCACCGGTGACATGGCAGCTCCCTCCGGTTTGCCGAACCTGAAAAATATCTTCCCCTACACCTATGAGTCCCGCTATGTTTCCGGTGTTGTGGCCGGCATGAAGCTGAAGGAACTCATGGATTCGGGAAAAGTCACAGATCCTTATGTGGGCTATGTCGGGGCCTTCCCCTATGCAGAAGTGGTCAGCGGATACACCGCCTTCCTTCTGGGAATCAAGTCTGCTGTTCCTGAAGCGCATATGGATGTTCAGTACACCAATTCCTGGTATGATCCAGTTGCTGAAAGCGAAGCGGCCAATGCACTGATGGCCAAAGGCGCTGTCATCATCGGTCAGCACGCTGACTCCACCGGCGCTCCTTCAGCCGTTCAGGCTGCACTGGCTTCCGGTAAAGTCGCCTACTCCGTCGGATACAACATCGATATGCGTTCAGTCGCTCCTGATGCGGCCCTGACTTCAGCACAGAACAACTGGTCCGTCCTTTACAAAGCCACCCTGGATAAGTTCATGAAGGGTGAAGAAGTTCCCGTGGATTACGCAACGGGTTATGCCGACGGCGCAGTCATGATCTCTGAACTGGGCACTTCAGTTGCTCCAGGTACGCAGGAAGCAGTCGACGCAGCCTGGGCAGGATTAAAGGATGGATCTCTGAAGATCTTCGATACGTCTAAATTCACCGTCAAAGGCGACCACGAAAGAGTAGTCGGTGCCGGACAGACTCCGACCTATGAGATCGATGCAGAAGGTCATGTGACCAAGGCATTTGCCCTTGACAGCAATGGCGATTTCGTCAATGACACCGGAGAAGCCATCGTAGACGGCGCGTTCGCAGAATCCGTGCTCCGCTCCGCTCCATACTTCTCCCTGCGGATCGACGACATTGTCGAACTCAACAACAACTAAAACTGAGAATATCTTAAAAAATAGCATCAACCGAACATAACGGCTGACCTATATCAGGGGCTGACTTCACATTCAGCCCCTTTTCATTCTGAAAATAATCTCTTCGAGACGGATCTTCAGGACAAGATCCAATATCATGACCATTTCCTGGAGGATCACCGGACCTCATCCATGGAGCGATCAGAAAATTTTATGACGGTAGCGGCAACAGGTCTGCGATTGCCGCTACCGTCATAAAATTTATTGCCGGGTTCTTTGCCGTAAGCCTTCACGTCCTGATTTTCAGCGGAGGCTTCAGCGAGCAAATGCTTGCCCTTTGACAGTTGTCAGCGGAAAAAGACAAAAAATGAAAGGATGATACGATTGGAACAGACTGCAGTTCGATTAAAGAACATCACCAAACGATTCGGCCCGGTCATTGCCAATGACGGGATCTCCCTGGAAATCAGGAGAGGCGAGATCCTGTCCCTGCTGGGGGAAAACGGCAGCGGCAAGACCACACTGATGAACATGCTGGCGGGGATCTACTTTCCGGATGAAGGCGAGATCGAGGTCAACGACAAGCCCGTGACCATCACCTCGCCCAAAGACGCGTTTCTCTGCGGCATCGGCATGATCCATCAGCATTTCAAACTGGTGGACGTCTTCACCGCGGCGGAGAATATCGTTCTCGGCCTGGAAGATGAGGGCAAACTGGATCTGAAGAGCGCTTCGGCCAAAATCACGGCCATCTGCGAAAAGTATGGCTTCAACATCGATCCGGCGAAGAAGATTTATGACATGTCTGTTTCGGAAAAACAGACCGTGGAGATCGTCAAGGTGCTGTATCGCGGCGCGCAGATCCTGATCCTGGATGAACCGTCCGCGGTCCTGACCCCTCAGGAGACCGACCGGTTGTTTGACGTCATGCGCAACATGAAGGCAGACGGAAAAGCCATGGTCATCATCACCCATAAGCTCAATGAGGTCATGGATGTCTCCGACCGGGTGGCGGTGCTGCGCAAAGGTCAGTTCATCGGCGATGTCAACACCAGTGAAACCAGTCCCCAGCAGCTCACCGATATGATGGTGGGCCATGCGGTTGCATTGAATATCCATCGTCCCGATCCCGTCGACCCGACGCCGAGACTCAAAGTGCAGAATCTGACCGTCATCGATGAGATGGGGGTCAAGCGCCTGGATAATATCAATTTCACCGCGCTGGGCGGTGAGATCCTGGGGATCGCCGGCATCGCGGGCTCCGGCCAGCGCGAGCTGCTGGAGGCTGTAGCAGGACTTCAGCCGGTGTCACCGGATGCGCATATCCGGTATACGCCCATCGATGGGGCGCCGATCCAGCTGGTAGGCAAGACCCCGCTCCAGATCAAGCGGGCCGGTGTTTCACTGGCTTTTGTCCCGGAGGATCGCCTTGGAATGGGATTGGTGGGTTCCCAGGGCATGACTGGAAATATGCTGCTGCGCACCTACCGCAACGGCCATGCCGGGCTGACGGACCGCAAGGCGCCGAAAAAACTGGCGGAGGACGTCATGAAACAGCTGGAGGTCGTGACCCCCACCATCAATACACCGGTCCGGCGCCTCTCGGGCGGAAATGTCCAGAAGGTTCTGGTCGGCCGGGAAATCGCTCAGCACCCTTCCGTTCTGATGACGGCCTATGCGGTCCGGGGACTGGATATCAATACATCCTACACCATCTACAACCTCCTGACGGAGCAGAAGATGAAAGGGGTCGCGGTGATCTATGTCGGGGAGGATCTGGATGTTCTGCTGGAACTCAGCGACCGGATCATGGTCCTGTGCGGCGGTCAGATCAGCGGGATCGTGGATGCCCGAACGACGACCAAGGAAGAAGTGGGACTCTTGATGACAAAATTTGTGAAGGAGGCGATCGTGGAATGATCAAACAGCATAAAGAACCATTCCTGAGGATCGCAAAGCGCGACAGCATAGCGACTTCAAAGGCTTACCTGATCCGTGTCATTGCAGTGATTCTGGCACTGGCGGTCAGCGGACTGTTCATCTTCATCGTGACAAAACTGGACCCCATCCGCGTCTACCAGGCCATGTTCCAGGGGGCCTTCGGCACCGAGCGCAGAAGCTGGGTCACCATCCGCGATGCCATGATGCTTCTGGCCATCGGGGTTGCCCTGGCACCGGCATTTAAAATGAGATTCTGGAACATCGGGGCAGAAGGTCAGATCCTGGTCGGTGCCATCATGACGGCCGGCTTCATGCGTGCCTTTGGCGGAGAGATCCCCAATGTCATGCTTCTTATCATCATGGGATCGGTCAGCCTGCTGGCCGGTGCACTGTGGGGCGTCATTCCCGCCACCTTCAAAGCCCACTGGAATACCAATGAGACGCTGTTCACTCTGATGATGAACTATGTGGCGATCCAGCTCACCAGCTACGCTGTGGCCCTGTGGGAAAATCCCATCGGATCCAATACCGTCGGCGTGATCAACCAGCAGAGCAAAGCCGGATGGTTTCCGCCGGTTTTCGGCCAGGCATACGGGTTGAATGTAGTCATCGTTCTGGCACTGGCACTGGGCATGTACTTTTATCTGAAATATTCCAAACAGGGTTATGAGATCAGTGTCGTCGGGGATTCGGTCAATACGGCCCGCTATGCCGGGATCAACGTGAAACGGGTCACCATCCGCACCATGGCCATCTCCGGAGCCATCTGCGGCCTGGCCGGCTTCATCGCCGTGGCCGGGGCCAGCCACTCCATATCCGCGGCCACAGCCGGCGGGAAGGGCTTCACCGCCATCATCGTCGCCTGGCTGGCCAAGTTCAACACCTTTGTCATGGTCCTCATCGCCTTCCTTTTGATTTTTCTGGAGAAGGGTTCGATCCAGATCGCATCTCAGTTCAATCTGAATGACTACGCAGCCAGTATCATCACGGGGATCATCCTCTTCTTCATCCTGGGCAGCGAGTTTTTCATCAACTACCGTATGATCCGCCGCAATGCAAAGGAGGGTGAAGTCTAATGAGTACAGCGCAACTGGTCCAGCTCCTTCTTTCGGCGATTTCCTTTGGTACGGTCATCATGTACGGTGCCCTGGGTGAGATCCTGACGGAAAAATCCGGCAACCTGAATCTCGGTGTCCCCGGGATCATGTATCTGGGCGGCATCGGCGGTCTGACTGCATCCTTCTTTTATGAACTGAACAATCCGGATCCCAGCGCCCTGGTCTGTCTGCTGATCAGTCTGGTGGCGGCGTTTCTGACCGCTGCCCTGGGCGGACTGATCTACAGTTTCCTCACCATCACGCTTCGGGCCAATCAGAACGTGACCGGTCTGACCCTGACCATTTTCGGCGGCGGGGTGGCAAACTTTCTGGGCGGGAGCCTGAGCAAGCTGGCAGGGGGTGTCGGACAGATCTCGGTACCGGTCACCAGCGGGATCTATCGCCTGAACATTGCCAATGAAACGGATCTTGGGATTTTCGGATCCATATTCCTCGGCCACGGGTTCATGGTCTATCTGGCCATCGTGTTGGCCATCCTGATGAACCTGTTCCTGAACCGTACCCGCAAAGGCCTGAATCTGCGTGCCGTGGGTGAAAATCCCGGAACCGCCGATGCGGCCGGGATCAACGTCACACGCTACAAGTATCTGGCCACCTGCGCCGGGGCAGGCATCTCCGGATTGGGCGGACTTTACTACACCATGGACTATATCAAGGGGACCTGGGCCAATGACGGCACCATCGAATCCCTGGGCTGGCTCGCCGTGGCGCTGGTCATCTTCGCCACCTGGCGGTCCCTCAATGCCATCTGGGGCTCCTACCTGTTCGGACTGCTCTTCTGGGTGTATCTGGTCATCCCCGATCTCGGACGGCGCGACATCGAACTCTACAAGATGCTGCCCTATCTGGTCACGATCATGGTCCTGATCTTCACATCCCTGCGCAAACGCAGAGAAAATCAGCCCCCGGCCAGCCTGGGACTGGCATACTTCCGGGAAGAGCGGTAGCCTGACCATTGATGCCCGGTGACAGACACCCAACCATCAACACAGCTGAGTTTCCATCGGAGACTCAGCTGTTTTACTGCCTGGAGATCATGACACCGGAGGAACTCACCCCCGGAGAAAACCACGCCCCGGAGAAAACCACACTTCTGAGAAATCCACAGCCGGAAACGCCACAGGGAGGAATCGGGGACTGGAAAACAATGACCGGAAACCGGAAACTGAAAACACCTCTCAGAGCGGTTGCTCTGAGAGGTGTCTGGCTAAAATGATTATAATACTTCGTCCGGATCGTAAGTCTTGCCGGATTTGTAATGTTTGAGGATCTTCTTGACCTGCGGCGCCAGGATCAGAAGGGCGACCAGGTTGGGGAACACCATGATGCCATTGAAGAAGTCAGCCAGTGTCCAGACAAAGTCAACTTTCTGCGTCAGGGATGAACCCAGGATGATAAAGGCCACGACGATGATCCGATAGGGAAGGAGGCCGTTTTTGCCGAAGAGATAACGGATATTGGTTTCACCGAAGTAATACCAGCCGATGATGGTGGTGAAGGCAAAGAAGGTGAGGCAGATGGCCAGGAAGGAGGTACCGAAGCCGCCGAACGCCGTGGTGAAAGCCTGCTGGGTGACCAGGGGGCCGGCCAGACCTTTTTCATGGGCGCCGGTGACCAGAATGACCATGGCAGTGGAGGTACAGACAACAATGGTGTCGATGACGACGCCGACGATGGCGACCAGACCCTGCTGCGCCGGATGTCTGACATTGGCAACGGCATGGGCATGGGGGGTGGAACCCATACCGGCTTCATTGGAGAACAGACCGCGGGCTACTCCGAAGCGGACGGCTTCGCGAACGGTGACACCAAGTGCTCCGCCCATGACTGACTGGGGATCAAAGGCGCCCACAAAGATCGACCGGAAGGCCGGGATGATCTGGTCACTGAACAGGAACATGACGACGATGGTCCCAAGGATGTATAAAATAGCCATGAACGGGACGACCATTTCAGCAAAGCTGGCGATCCGTTTCATCCCGCCCATGAAAACCAGGGCTGCGGCGACGGCCAGGGCGATCCCGACAAAGATCGGATTGATGCCGGTGGCTTCATTGACGGCGGCGGAAATGGAGTTGGACTGGACCAGGTTGCCGACAAATCCCAGGGCAATGATCAGGGCGATGGAAAAGAAAGCCGCCAGGGGTTTTGATTTCAGTCCCTTGCTGATGTAGAAAGCCGGACCGCCGACGTAGTTGCCGTCCCGGACTTCACGGTATTTCTGAGCCAGGACCGCTTCGCCGAAAATCGTGCCCATCCCCAGAAAACCGGAGATCCACATCCAGAATATAGCACCGGGACCGCCGGACATGATGGCGGTGGCCACACCTGCCACATTGCCGGTGCCGACCTGGGCAGCGATGGCGGTGGCCAGAGCCTGGAAGGATGACATCGATCCGGCCTCGGCTTTTTCCTTCTTCCTGAACATTCCGCCAAACGTGTTTTTAAACGCCTCACCGAAATGAGAAATCTGGGGGAACCCAAGATAAACTGAGTAAATGACACCGACAGACACCAGGATGATCAAGAGTACGCTTGACCACATCAGATCACTGGCTTTGGTTATCAGGCTGATTAGTTGTTCCAAAATAATTCCTCCTGCTGATAAAATAATAAGTACATATGTATAGTAGTATAAAAACTAAAGTAAGTCAAAAATTTAACAATTTTTCAGAGCGGAACAGTATAAACGCATCATTTAATGGATAAATATACTACAAATTGCCACAAATTCGCTTTATCAGCCGTTTCTTTGCCGATCATGCTTTAATGAAGCCTTAATTTCGGGTGTTTATAGTAAAATAAAGCGATTAAAATTTTCCGGAGGAACAAAAAATGAAACTGATCAGATCCTGGATCCTGACCACATTGGCCATTATGGCTGCATCCTGGCTCATGCCGCAGAGTTTTTCAGTTGATTCATTCACCACAGCAGCAGTTGCCGCTCTGGTCCTTGGCATACTGAACATCACCGTGAAACCGGTTCTTCATATCCTGTCATTGCCCATCACCATCCTGACCCTGGGACTTTTTTCATTCGTCATCAATGGCATCATTATCATTCTCCTGGCCCGCCTGATGAGCGGAATGGAAGTATCCGGTTTCTTTGCAGCGCTTCTGGTGGCGCTGGTCATCTCAGTGATCAACTCGGCGCTTAGTTCACTGACAAAAGGGAAATAGGAAGTTTGGTTAGGGTGTCAAAACTTGTAAGAAGCAATTATCTCGCCTTGAAGTC
>CAYYVR010000115.1:0-2133 GCA_964475185.1 uncultured Clostridium sp.
ATCACTCCTTTGTGTGTTGAACCATTTAAAATTTCCTTTTCACTTCAGTGTTTTTTTAAATTAAAATGACCGCTCCCGGTCCAGAAAAAGCGGGAAAAATTAAAAACAATAGTAATATTATAACTTATTATTCCATATTATGTAAAACGAACGACCCATGGTTATTCCCTGATCAGTCATGGTGAAGGCGGCTGAGGCCGGAGCACCCGCGGTGTGCTCCATGGTTCGCTCCCATGCTCGCTAATGGATCCATTTGGAACCATATGGATCCAATGGAACTTCCATTGGCACTCCTTGGACGTTATGGGAGTCATCAGTTGTCAGGGGGAAAACGTGGACTCGGCAGCAGGGGCTGCCCCGTCGTGCCGCAGGTCCTTTCATCCCTGGAGAAGAAGGGATCCCTGGATCGATAGGGGACCATCGGTTCCTGTCAACTGTTGTCTTTCAGCTCAACTGTTGTCTTCCAGCCGGACCCGGCGGATGGCAGGGGTTCAGGCCGCTGATACAGGGAGACCGCTTATTTGCTATAATGATTAAAATTGGATCAAACGACAACAACCATAAGGGAAGGTCAATCATATGAATGAATTCAAACAACGGATCATTGAACTGGAAGAGAAATATTTCGCTGAATTCTGCCAGCGGGAAGAAGACGGCGGGATCATTCGCTACAGCGATGCGAAGATCCCGGATATGCACACGCATAATTTCACCTGGCTCAAACAGCCGCTGAAACCGGAAGAACTGAAGTCCCTGATCGGGGAGGAGATCCGGCGCCGGCAGGCCGGCGGCCATGATTTTCTTCAGCTGCGGATGGACTGGGCCGTTTCGCCGCAGGACCTGACCGGGATCGAATACGAGACCCTTTCCCCCATGGCGTATTACCGGATCACGGCCGCCGCCGTCCGCGGCATGAAGGAACGTGAAGATCTGGAAGTCATCAGGTTTTCCGATCTGCTGATGGATGAAGCCAGGGAACTGGATGAGATCTGCGAAGAAGCCGATTCGCTGGATTTCACGAAGCGGCGGTTTGAGCGCAGAGCGCAAGTCTACCTGGAAGAGTTCGGCCCCGATAATTATCTGGCACTGCTGGACTGGGATGCGGTGGGAGCCTGCGATTACTTTGCCAGTGAAGGGACCTGTATGCTGGAGGACTTTGTGGTCGACCCTGAGCTTCGCGGTCAGGGCATCGGGACATCCCTTTTGAAAACACTGGCTCAAAAAGCGCTGGAGGACGGCAATGACCTCATTTTCATGAGTGCCGACGCCAGCGGCACTGTCCGGGCGATGTATCAGAAACTGGGCTTTGAAAAAATCTGGGAAACCACCGAAGTCCTGATCAAATGGTAAGGAGGCTGATCCCAATGCAACAGGACGATGGCAATACACACCACCGGATCCGCCGGGAGGTCGAAGCTTTTTATGAACAGGCCGCGCAAGAGGGGGAGACCCCTCACGTGGCGCATTCCATTTATCAGTCCCTGGGATATGATGAAGCGCTGCTTCAGGAATTGCCGGAGGAGATCCGATCGGGCCTTTCCTGCGGGAATCCCGTGGATCATCTTTTCGTTCGCGACGGTGATATCATCCTGGATCTTGGCTGCGGGATGGGACTGGATGTCTTTCTGGCCCGGATGAAGTACCCCCGGGCATCGATGATCTACGGGATGGACAAGCTCCCGGCCATGATCCGAAAGGCGGAGCGGGCCAGAGACATCAAAGGGTTTACAGGGATCGAATTTCGCCAGGGCATCCTGACCCAGCTGCCCTTTGCTGACGCGTCCATCGACCGCGTCATCAGCAATTGCGTGATCAATCTGGAACCCGACAAGCAAACGGTCTATGAAGAGATCCATCGGGTGCTCAAGCCAGGCGGCATGTTTTTCATATCAGATATCATCCTGAAAAAGCCTCTCTCCGAGGAAGTCCGGCAGCAGGAAAACCTGTACGGTTCCTGAGTGGGCGGTGCGCTTCCGGCGGAAGCTCTGCTCAACATCATGGAACAGGCTGGCTTTCATGAGCTGGCGCCCCTCATCGATGAAGTCACCGATGAATATGCCCGAAAATGGGGTTTCGGTCTGGAAATCCAGGAGTTCATCCAGCGCGGCCTGTTCATCGGGAAAAAGAGCTAAA
>CAYYVR010000115.1:2233-8385 GCA_964475185.1 uncultured Clostridium sp.
AACAGACGAATTTCGCAATGAGCGAATCATTTATATCAGCGAACAGGATCCGATTTGACGGATCACCCAATCACTACAACCCTTATAGACGAAAGGAAAAGGGCAGCCCTGTCAGGGGAGCGGGACCATCGATCCGCCATGAGACTAAGGGCGCCCTGCAAAATCATTATGGAATTTACCTATGGAAAAAATGACTGGAAGACGATCCGAAGAGGGCAGGAGAACTGCTTTCTGCTGACCAACCGCAAAGGGGGTTACAGCACGCTGAGCCTCATCGACTCCCTGGCCAGGAATGAACACAATCTTCTGATGGCCTCTGTGAAAGCGCCCAACTCCTGGGTCCAGCTGATCTCTAAACTGGAAACCATCGTGGAGACCAGGGGCAGGGTCATTGGTCTGAGTGCCCAGGAGTATAAGGATCCATCCAAAAATCAGATGGGGCAGCGGTTCCTGGATCACTTCGAGATGGATCTGTTGCCACGCTGGCGGTATCTTGCCGGGGGGATCGCCATCGACCGGACCCTCATCATGGGGTACGAAGATCAGACGGTGGCGGTCCGCTATGAGCTGGAGAACCGGACGGATGCGGCTGCAAAGGTGCTGCTTCGGCCCTGGCTGCGGTTCACGCCCAAGGGCGTGATGCCCGGACCTGACCAGCACTATGCTGTGACGGAGGACCGGATCGAGAGCAGCGGAATCACCCTGTACTGGAAGAGTGACGGGCGTCTTCGGCTTGAAGATCCGCAGTTCATCGATGACCTGCATTTTGAAGATGATGCCAGAGATGACCGGGCCAGTGTGGGCGCAGTCCACACCAACCATCACCTGGAATATTCACTGGTTCCCGGAGAAACTCGCTCTGCCTACGTGATCTACAGCCTTTCGCCCATCCATGAGACACCGGACGCCATCCGGGACCGGGCGGTGGAAAGAGCGGAGGATCTGATCCGGCAGGCCGGGGTGGACGGCGCACTGGGAGAGCAGCTGGCACTGGCCTGCGACCGTTTCGTGGTGGACCGTGAATCCACGGCCGGGCGGACCATCATTGCCGGGTATCCTTTCTTCGGGGACTGGGGCAGGGACACCATGATCGCCGTCATGGGCTGCTGCATCGCCGCCGGCAGAAAAGAGGATGCCGAAAGTATTTTCAGGACCTTTATGAAATACATCGACAAAGGGATCATGCCCAATATGTTCCCCGAAGGCGATGAGCAGCCCCGCTATAATACGGCGGATGCCTCGCTGCTTTTCATCTATGCCGTCTATGAATATTACCGGGCCTTCGGGGACCTGGACTTTGTCCGGGAAGCCATGCCCGTCATGGAAGATATCATCGACTGGTATCGCAACGGCACCGATTTCAGCATCGCCATGGAAGAAGACGGACTGATCCGGGCCGGTGCCGGATTCGATCAGGTCACCTGGATGGATGTTCGCATCGGGGATGTTTTGCCCACGCCGCGCCATGGCAAACCGGTGGAGATCAATGCCTACTGGTATAATGACCTGAAAATCATGGCCTGTTTCTCGAACCTGCTCGGGGGCGCGAAGGCCCGGGCCTATGAAGAACTCAGCACAAAAGTCAGAGATTCTTTCCGCCGTCAGTTCTGGAATGAACGGATGGGCTGCCTGCGGGATGTGGTGTCGGGGAATCCTTATGATGATCAGATCCGCTGCAATCAGATCTGGGCTGTATCCGTCCCCTTTGGCATGCTGGAAGCCAAAGAGGAACGCCAGGTCCTGGATACCGTATTTGAGCACCTGTACACGCCCTACGGCCTGAGGTCCTTATCGCCGCAGGATCCCGAATTCAAGCCGGTATACGGCGGCTCTTTATGGAACCGCGACAACGCCTACCATCAGGGCACTGTATGGGGGTTTCCCCTGGGCGGATATTATCTGGCCTATCTGAAAGTCCACGGTTATTGCGACAGCGCCCGTCAGCGGGTCATCGAGGACATCAGTCAGCTGGAAGGGACCTTGCGGGAAGGCTGTATCGGCCAGATCGCTGAGATCTTTGACGGAGAGACACCCGCTGTTTCCAGGGGCTGCTTTGCCCAGGCCTGGAGCGTGGGGGAACTGTTCCGCGCCCTGAAGGCGGCGCAGAGCGAGGCTGCGGATGCTGTTCCCGAAAGATCCCGTCCGGTCTGATCCATGCAATGACCCCGGGTCCATCACTGTCTGATGATCGCCCGGGGGTGACCCAAGGGCGTCCATTGACAGAGGGTCTGTCAGAATTCATTTTATCTCACTGAATTTTGTCAAATTAATAACATTGATTCCTGTTTCGCTCAAGAAATTCAGTAAAAACAAAGTCCTATCTGAAAATTCTCAAATATGATCCATACCCCTGAAAAGCCATTGGCAGAACACAAAAACATAAGAAAGCTGTGGAAAAATAGCTGTAGTGAAAAAACAAAGGGGAAATTGATATGTATCTGGCATTTTTAAGAAACTTTGGCGTGGGCGAGATCGCCGTGATTTTAGTGCTTGCACTGATCGTGTTCGGCCCGAAAAAATTACCCGAGATCGGGAAATCACTGGGCAGATCCATCAACGAATTCAAGCGGTCCATCGCTTCGGATGATTCGGACAAGAAGAGTGAATCTGAAACGAAAAAGCAGGTGATGACAGCCGATGAGGCCACCGGTTCTGCACAGACCCATGAAGAAAAATGATAAGCAGGATCTGAGTCTGGTCGATCATCTCACTGAACTGCGAACGCACCTGATCCTGTCGGTCCTGCTGTTTGCGGTGGGAACGGTGACTGCGTTCTGTTTCTCGGAAGATCTGGTCAACGATATGGTGAGCAAAGCGCAGACGACGAAGTTTGTGTACCTCTCACCGGCTGAACTGTTCACGACCTATATGCAGATCGCATTGGTGGCAGGCCTTTTGCTATCGCTGCCATTTCTGCTGAATCGTCTGTGGGTGTTCATCAAACCGGGCCTTTATGAATCAGAAGTCAAAACCATCCGGATCGCGATCTCGCTGGGATTTGTCCTGTTTGTGGCGGGTATGGTATTTGCCTATCTGATCGTTCTGCCCATGACCCTGGATTTCTTTGCCCGGTTCCAAACCGGCCGGATCCAGTCTGCGGTGGGATTCGCCAACTATTTTGACTACGTAAAGAAAACGTGTTTTCTTTTGCACTGGTTTTCGAACTGCCCATCGTGGTGGTGGTGCTGGTAACCATGAGGATCTTTGAAACGGCCTTCCTGAAGAAAAACCGGAAGTATGTCCTTCTGATCATCGTCACCGTTTCGGCGCTGATCACACCGCCGGATGTTGTCTCGCAGATCATGCTGAGCGTTCCCATGATGCTCCTGTTTGAACTGGGCATCGTCCTGGGCACCGTCATCGAAAAAAAGCATCAGAAAGAAATGGCCGAAGAGCTTTCGGCCGAGTAAAAGCCGGCGTCGTCGGCTTTATTTTTTTGAATTGAAGGTCTAGCTCGTGCGCAGCGGACTTCAAAACGGTCCCAGGGGCGGCTCGATTCACTGATCCCAGAGTTCCTCATAGGAGTAGCCGCTGTCACTGAGGTCGAATATTTTAACAAGGCCGCTCGTATGTTCGTTCTCCCCATCATGGATCACCCCATATAACGTGAAGTCCTCATAAGGGACGACACTGACTTCACTGATGCAGGTACCCTGATCGTATACAACGGGGAATGTTGTGGAATAACCAGTGGCAGTGATTTTCTGAACGGAAAAAGTGAAGTTTTCGTTGGCGATGGCAGGGGTGAAAATGACCCGGATCTTCTTGTTTTCAAGCTCGGAGTACAGCTGCAGACTGCTGATGGTGACGGGGACGATTTGCCGGGGTGCCGGGTCAGGGGAAAATCCCCGGGTCAATGCGGCTCCCCCGGCCAGGCCGATGATCAGACTGAAAAGCAGCCCGAGGATCAAAGGCAGGACAGATCGGACGCCATGGCGGGGAGGAACATCGCTCTGATCTTTTTCCGGGACAGATGGAGCGGGATCTGTTGGGGCGGGATCCAAACCGCAGAGTTCGTCCAGGGATACGTCAAGCACCTGAGTGAGCAGGATCAGCTTTGCAAGATCGGGCTGTGATTCGGACGTTTCCCATTTTGAAACAGCCTGTCTGGAGACGTTGATTTGCCGTGCAAGCTGCTCCTGGGACAAGCCCTGTGCCTTACGCAGGCGGATGAGTTGTTCATTGAAATTCATGCAGATCCCTCCGGGATGGTATTTTTGATTGTATGCTCTGTGACCATTGTGCCAAAAGAAAGAGTGGAAAGCTACCATGCTGCCCTTGAACATTCGCAACTGCCGGTTGCAGGCAGGGCGATCAGCCATTCTTTCAGTACAGAAGGGTCCTGGTCCATGCCTCCTGCGAATAGTTTCTGCCATCCGGTGCAGGGACCACACCACTTCCCTGGTGCTGTTCCGATCCCTTTCGCATCTCCCCGAGAGCGGGGACAACCTGCCGCTGCCGGCAGGAGGAAAGAGAAACAGGGTTCAGGATGTAAGGTCCCTTTCCATTGGACCGGCTGGATTAAAGCGGTTCCATCGAACGGCATCATCTGCCGTTTTGCAATGAAAAGATCTCCCAGAGGGTTGCAAACCTTTGGGAGGATCTTTTCATTTAGACACCGTGATGGCGATTGAGCATCTCAACCATGTACTTGGTCAGATCCGCAGCCGTTCCGGCGCAGCGGGCTTTACGCTCCGGATCCTTGTAGTTGACTTTCATTTCTTCCATGAAATTGCCGACAGAGTCAGAGCAAAGGTAGGAATCGGAAACGGTGGTTTTGAGTTCGCCTTTGTAATCCGGCTGATATTCCGGGAAGGGGAAGCTTTTATACCAGTTGAACAATTCCGACACCAGTTTGCTGGATTCCTCCGGCGGGGTGACGGACCCAATGCAGAACGCTGCAGTGCCCAGTGAACCGCACAAGGTGGCCAGTCCATAGCCGCCGGCATGGGAGATGAACATCTGGGGCGGGATCTGATTAAAGGAATCGCCATGTTTTTCAGCGAGCAGTCCGAAGAACCCTTTGGATACGGCAATGCCTCAGCCGCCTTTTTCAAAATAACTTTTATAGGCACGGTCCTGTGCCTCCAGGGGGTCAAGGCCCGGATATTTCATGGGGTGGAGAAGGGTATCCTCAGGGGTTTCCTTAAAGGTGTATTCAAACTTGGCCTTGGGCTTGACTTCTGCCCAGGCAGTCTGAGGATCGATGAGTCCGGCGGTTGCACCGGCAACCATGATTCCTGCCGCAGCTTTGGCTGAATTGAGCAAAAAAGCCCGGCGGGAAATGTTCTGCAATTCTTTTTCGGTAATTTCTTTCATGGCAACCTCCTATACACCGTGGTATTTATTGAGCATTTCGACCATTTTCCGGGTGAGATCCGCTGCCGTTCCACCGCAGCGGGCTTTTCTGGCGGGATCGGTGTAGTTGACTTTCATTTCGGTCATGAAATTGCCAACGGAATCCTCGCACAGATAGGAACCGGCAACGGTGGTCTTGAGCCGACCCATGTATTCCGGCTGGTATTCAGGGAATGGAAAATCACGATACCAGTTGTAAAGTTCTGCAATGAGAGCGGGGGCATCCTCTTTGGGGACGACGCTGCTGATGCAGATCGCGGCAACACCCAGGGAACCGCACAGTGTTGCAAGGCCATAACCGCCTGCATTGAGCCTGAAGGTCGCTGTATTGATCTGATTAAAGGGATAACCGGCTTTCTCGCCTAATTCGCCGAAGAAACCTTCGGCCACAGCCACCCCTCAGCCGCCTTTCTGCTGATAGCCGGCATAGGCTCTTTCAGCACAGGTGGCCGGATCTAATTTCTGATAGGAGTAAGGATAGGGCGCCGGTGCGTCACTGTTTTTTTCCAGATAATTATAAGCCAATTCAACTTTTTCCGGGTACGTTGTGGCGTAGGCTTCTTCGCATCCCGTCAGTGCAGTCAGTGCTGATCCGGCCACTGCCACCCCGGCAATGGATAAGCCGGTTCTTTTCAGAAAATCACGCCGGGTGATTTTTGGTCCGCTTCCATTGAGGTCCTTACTTGTGTTTTGTGTCATTAAATCTCATCCAATCATTGCAAAAAATATTTATATTACCACAGAAATCCGCTTTGTGAACAAACCATCACAATCTAAATAAAATTTGTTAATAA
>CAYYVR010000116.1:0-8323 GCA_964475185.1 uncultured Clostridium sp.
TACTTAGGCGTGCATTTAAACTGCGTTTCTAAGGAAACACAGGGTCAGGGATCCGCCGTCAGGATCTCCGCTGCCTGAGGTCATTCCCGTCCCTTTGGAGGTTTTATGATTCATATCGGTCTCTCCGGCTGGGACTCCAGAAGTCTTTATGCGGCCGGCATCAGAGCCAGTGACAAACTGGAGATCTACAGCAGCATCTATTCCACGGTGGAAGTCAATTCGACGTTCTACAGCTTCCCTTCGCCCAAAACCATAGAAACCTGGTATCAGACGGTGCCCGCGGAGTTCCGGTTCTCCGTTAAAATAAACCGGCTGTTCAGTCATGAGTCCGGGCTTTTGCTGACCCGGGCGTCGGAGGACCGGCTCACGATGTTTCTTTCCGGCTTTTCCCTGCTTCGCGAAAAGCTGAGCTGGTTTCTGCTGCAGCTGCCGCCGTCCTTTTCCAGGGATCATGACGCCCTGTCGGACTTCCTTGCCGCCATGCGCCGGATCATGTCAGAACACGGGATGGACTGCGGCATTGCCGTGGAGTTTCGCCACCGGTCCTGGTATCAGGATGAGACCCGCCGGATCCTGCAGGCTGCCGGTGCAGTCCAGGTGATCTCCAGTTCCCCCGGGGGCTGGCCCTGCGTCTGGGTCCGGGATCAGCAGTCCGATTACCTCCGACTGCACGGACTGAAAAAGATGTATCATACGCCCTACCGGGCGGAGGAACTCACTGGGCTGAAGCAGTGGCTGGATGGATCTGGCGCCTCATCGTCCTGGATCTACTTTGACAATACCGCCACGACCGGTGCACGGGACAACAGTCAGTTCCTGATGGACTTATTCGGTCAGCCGGTCCCGGAACAGACCCGGCAGCTGACCATGGATCTGTTCGGGGAACCCGATGTGCCATAGGATCAGGCTTCTCAATAAATCACCGAACCTTCGGCCGGTGAAGGCGCGGACCCACCGGACCTTAAGACTATGGGCTTCTGGTGCCCTCTCCGGGGAATGGGATCTGAAATCCCGCTGCATGCACCTGGGGCAGACACTGTTTATCGTGGGACGCCAGATGAAATCCTTACACCTGACCATGGATCCATGGTCTTTTTTTTGCGGTATTTATGGTTTTTTCGAAGTAAAGGGTATCAGAATGAATAATTAACCGGTAGAGTGCATTATTATTGAATTGATTTATCAAATAACACGGCTTTTCCTTTCAATTTTGTGATGGTTTCGCTGGTTTTCTGCAAATTTCGGGCAAATATAACTTGACCTCTCCCGATTGAGATGTATAATTATACATAAATTGTTAATAATATGTATTGGAGCGTATAAAATGAATGTGATCACAGCTTCGAAAATCGTCATAGATTTTTCAAAACTACTCCCCTGGACCAATGTGTTCATTCAGGGAACCATCGTAACCATCGTGCTTTCCCTGGTCACCGTTGTCATGGGAAGCATCCTGGGTCTCACGGCGGCCATGATGAAGCGAAGCCGCTATAAGATCCTCAATGTCCTCGCCGATCTGTATGCGCAGATCATCCGGGGGACCCCCATGCTGGTCCAGCTGCTCATCTGGCTGTATGCCCTTCCCCAGATCGGCATCCGCCTGCCCGAGATCCCAATTTTCGGGAATATCTACGGCTCCCGGGAATTCATCACCGGTGTCGCGGCCCTGTCCATCAACTCCGGTGCCTACATCAGTGAACTGCTGCGCGGCGGCCTCAATTCCATCGACAAGGGTCAGATGGAAGCCGGCCTGTCCCTGGGACTGACCCGTCAGCAGACCATGCGCAAGATCATCATCCCCCAGGCCATCAAAGTGATCCTGCCGGGACTGGGCAATGAATTCATCACCATGATCAAGGAATCCGCCATCGTTTCCACAGTCGGGATCTTTGATGTCACCTACAGCAGCAATATCGTCAAAGCTGCCACCTACTCGACCTTTGAACCCCTCATCGTCGTTGCTCTGATCTATCTGTTCTTAACGACGGTGACGACCCAGCTGATGGGAATCATGGAAAGGAAGTTGAATACTGATGCTGACCATTAAAAATCTCCATAAAAACTTCGGCAGCCTGGAGGTCCTCAAAGGCGTCTCAACCACCGTGGAAAAAGGCGAAGTCGTCGCCATCATCGGACCTTCGGGATCGGGAAAATCCACCCTCCTGCGCTGCATCAACCTGATGGAAGTCCCCACTTCCGGTCAGATCATTTTTCAGGACCAGGACATGACCGCCCTGGGAACGGAATCCAAAGCCCTCACCGCCCTGCGCGGACGCATGGGGATGGTCTTCCAGCACTTCAATCTGTTTCCGCACATGACGGTCCTTGAGAACCTGACCATGGCACCCATGATGGTGAAGTCCACCTCCCTGAAAGATGCCCAGGCCACTGCGGATAAACTGCTCAACCGGATCGGTCTGGCCGACAAACGGGATATCTATCCCGCCAGCCTCTCCGGCGGACAGAAGCAGCGGGTCGCCATTGCCAGAGCCCTGGCCATGGAACCGGACCTGATGCTGTTTGATGAACCCACCAGTGCCCTGGACCCGGAAATGGTCAAGGAAGTGCTTTTGGTCATAAAGGATCTGGTTGCCGACGGCATGACCATGATCATCGTCACCCACGAAATGAACTTTGCAAAAGACGTGGCGGACCGGATCATTTTCATGGACGACGGTCAGATCGTAGAGGAGGGCCCGCCGGCGGATGTCATGGATCATCCCCGGGAGGAAAGAACCCGGCAGTTCCTGAATGTCGTCAGTTACTGATCGCCCCCCGGAAGCAAAACCTGATCAGATCTGACTCCGGTCAGATCACACTGCCATCAGATTCAGGTGAATCAGAAAACCACCCACCCCGAATATCAGAGATCATCTGAACCAGACACCCTGAAACATAAAATAAAATAAAAACAAAAGGAAGTACGTACCATGATGAATAAAATGATGAAACAAATGATGACGAAATCCGCCGCCCTTCTCCTGGGCATGACGCTGCTGGCCGGCTGCTCCGCACCGGCTGCCACCACCACAGCTGCCGGTTCTCCGGATACCACCACTGCCTCCTCGGACACATCCGCCTCCTCGGACACCACCGCTGCGCAGACGGATGCAGCCGAAGATGACAAACTGGCTCAGATCAAAAAAGCCGGCAAGATCGTCATGGGGACCTCCCCGGATTATCCTCCCAATGAATTCTACATCCTGGATGAAGCCGGCAACAAGAAGATCGTCGGATCCGACATCATGCTGGCTGAAGCCATCGCCGAGAAGATCGGCGTAGCGCTTGAGATCAAAGCCACTGACTTCCAGGGGGTCCTCTCCAACATCCAGGCCGGTCAGATCGATATGGCCATCGCCGGACTCACCTATACCGAGGACCGCAAAAAATCCATCCAGTTCTCCACCGGATTTGTCACAGAATCCGCTGAAGGGTTCCATGGCCTGATGATGAACAAGGATGTTGCCGCTCAGTATACTTCACTGGATGAGATCAAAGATGCCAAAATCAAGATCGGCGCTCAGGCCGGTTCCATCCAGGCTGAAATGGCCTTCACCGTCACCGATGCCACCAACGTCAAGCTCATGGGCACCCTGGATGCACTGGCCCTTTCCCTCAATGCCGGAGATCTGGATGCCGTGGTCATCTCAACGGACAACGCCATGAACATGCTGACCACCTTCCCGGACTTCGTCATCCTGCCCCAGGAACAGTACAACCTGGATCCGGAAGGCAAATACAACCAGAACATCGTCGGCTTCCCCCTGGGTGACGAATACGCATCCCTCATCGCTGTGGCCAACGAAGTCATCGATGCCGCCAATGCGGACGGCAGCTTTGAAAAATGGCGTATGGAAGCCGTCGAGCTGGCCAAAAAAGCCATCGAATAGGCTGGCGGCATATGAATCAGCACGAAGCAGCCATCAAGCGCCATCTCGACGAACACCTGGGCACCTATCGGGATCTGGTGCAGTATCTTTATGACAATCCGGAGCTGGGCAACGAAGAATTCCTGGCCCAGGCCATCCTCACCGAACATCTGGAAAAAGCGGGCTTTGCTGTGGAAAAAGCCCTGGCCGTTCCCACGGATTTCCTCGCCGTCTTCGACTCGGGCAAGCCGGGCCCCACCCTGGCCTATATGTGTGAATATGATGCGCTGCCCACGGTGGGTCACGGCTGCGGTCACAACAACATCGCAGCCACCTCCCTGGCGGCAGCCGTTGCCCTGAAAGAAGTCCTGGCTGCCACAGGCGGTGTCCTCAAAGTCATGGGCACCCCGGCGGAAGAAAACTTCGGCGGCAAGATCAGCATGGTCGAAGCCGGCCTGTTTGAGGGGGTCGATGCCGCCATGATGCTCCACCCCTCCTCGGAAAACGGACTGGGCGGAAGATCCCTGGCGCTGATCCCCGAGCGGTTCGTCTTCAAAGGCCGGGCAGCTCACGCCAGCCGGGCCTGGGAAGGCGCCTCCGCTCTGGACGCTGCTGTGAGCACCTTCAATCTGCTCAATCAGCTCCGGCAGTTTGTCAGACACGGCACCAACATCCAGGGCGTCATCACCGACGGCGGGAAAGCCGCCAATGTCATTCCCGAACATGCACAGCTGGATTACTATTTCCGGGCCGACACCATGGCCTACTGCAAAGAGGTCCATGCCAAAGCCATCACCTGCGCGAAATCCGCCGCTCTGGCAGCCGGCGTCGAAATGAGCCATTACCAGTATGAGACGGCCTATGATGACTGCCTGATGAACTACAAACTGGGTGAGCTCCTGGAAGAAGCGTTCCATCAGGCCGGCATCGAAGAGGTCCAGCCCATCGTCGAAGAGGCCATCGGGTCCACCGATGTCGGTGCTGTCTCCTATCAGTGCCCCACCATCCAGGGCAAGATCAAAATCTGCGGACCGGAAGTGGCCGGTCACACCCACGAGTTCGCCTCGGCCACCGTCTCCGAAGAAGGCGCCAAAGCGCTGTATACCGGTGCTCAGACGCTGGCACTATTGGGCCTGAAACTGCTCACCGACCCCGTGGCACTGGCCGAAGTCCATGCGGAATTCAAACAGTCCGGCTCCGCATCCGGTCAGTGATCGCAGACGCGTCAACATAATGAACTGTTCGGTCAGATCACGCCGGCAGGCCGGCAAAGCGCCCGATGCTCCGCAGGGAGGATCGGGCGCTTTGCCATCGGCCATGGTCTTGCCCTCCAGGGAGCGGCAGCCCCATGAAACTTTTCAGAAAGTACAGTATACTGTTATACAGCAGGCTAAGAACCAAACGTCGAAGAGCCGGACAGGGAAAGTCTTTGTCCGGCCCTTCATTCTTTCACCCATCAACCCCTTCAGGAGGATGCCCCATGTTTCGACCCATGAGAAGAAGTAAGCAGGAACTTTCCCCCGCCGATACGGATGCCGTACTCCATCGCTGCACCAACGGTGTGCTCACGGTCAACGGAGAAGACGGGTACCCCTACGGCGTTCCCGTGAGTTACGCCTGGCATGACGGCAGGATCTGTTTCCATTCCGCCAAAACCGGCCATAAGATCGATGCCCTGCTCCGGGACCCCAGGGTCTCCTTCACCGTCATCGATGAAGATACCATTGTCAGCGCGGAATACACCACGTACTTTCGCAGTGTCATCCTCTTCGGAACGGTCCGGATCACCGAAGGCGATGAACGCATCGAAGCCTTCCAGGCCCTGGTGGAGAAATATTCCGGCGACCGTCCCGGTGAAGAAAAAGCCCGGGAGATCGCCGCCTGCAGCACCGCCCATATCCTGGTCATCGATGTCGATCACCTCACCGGCAAGGAAGCCATCGAATATGTCCGCGCAAAAAAAGCCTGATCCGGCGGCACGCCGATCGTATCCGCTATCCATCCCCTTTCAGGCCCGGCAATTTGGCCCGGCAATTTGGCCCGGCCATGTTTGATGGTGGCAAGGGATGATCAGCAGCCAGCGCCCCGGCAGGATCCAACAGGGATCCCGGCCGGGGCGCTGGCTTTTTTGCCTGAATGGGTTTCTGCGATCCTGATGGACCTGATGGACTGACTGGGCAAAGGCTCTGACTCAACCGACTTTCCCCCCGGCTCCGCCCTGAGGGACGGCTCCCAGGGCTCGGTTCCATCGAGGGCTACCGGTCCATTGTGATCAGTTCATAGCTGCGGCTGCCCAGACCCAGTTTTTCGGCATGGGCCAGGGACTCCCTGCCCATGTCGAAGACCGGTTTCCCTTCTTTGGCCTGGAGCATATCGATGCAGGCCGTATCGATGGCAACGGGATCGGTGGAGCAGAATACCCCGAGATTGCCTGCCACCGGTTCCATGGGGCCGCCGTAGCAGTCGCAGAACTCCGTGATGTTCAGGGCAAAGGAAATATAGATGTTGCGCTTGCCGTGGCCGGCACCGTAGGCATATTCCGCCAGGCGCAGGGTGAAGTCCCTGGCGCTCCAGTCTGTCCGGATGGCGCCCACCGGGCAGGCTGCCACACAGGCGGCACAGCCCACACACTTCTCATGATCGATGAAGGCTGTGTCCGTGAGCTCAATGGCATCGTAATTGCAGGCCTGGACACAGGCTCCGCAGGCGATGCATTCTTCCGGCGTCACGATGGGATTCACCGTGGCATGCTGCGCCATTTTGCCCGGTCGGGCGGCAAAGCCCATGGCAAGCTGCTTCATGGCCCCGCCAAAGCCCGCCTCGGCGTGCCCCTTGAAGTGCGCCATGACGATGAACTGATCGTAGGGGGCAAACCCGTTGCCCAGTTTCACCGACTCAAAGATCTCTCCGGGGATCGCCACGTCCATGACTTCCTCGCCGTGATCACCATCGGCAATGAGAATGGGCAGGTCCGTGAAGCCATGTTCCCGGGCCAGGGCGATATGGGAATCCCGGGTGGTCCGGGATCCCCGGTAAAGGACATTGGTCTCGATGTAGCTGGGAGTGATCCCCTGCTCTTTCAGCCGCCCGATGACGCCCTGATAACAGGCCGGACGCAGGAAGGTGGTATTGTCCTTTTCCCCGAAATGGACCTTGATCGGGATCTCCCCGGCCAGCGCCACCTTCTGCTCCTTCACCACTTCATCAAACAGCTCCAGGGCGATCCGGGCCAGTTCTGGTTCATCATATTCTGTGATGGTCTTGAAATATACTTTGCTCATTGTTGTTTCCCCCGCACTTCATATTTGTCCAAATTTTCCCGTTATGGCAATTCCCAGTTTCCCCAGGGTCGGCTTTCCCCTTTTACGGTTGCCCGGCTCCCCCGCCCATTGGCCGCTGCACAGCCTGATCGGACCCGATCTCTGCCAGAAGGTCGGCAAGGACCTGGCTGATGAATGATCCGGGGCGGCTGTCGAAGATCAGGCCGGCGGCTTCCCGGACTTCCCGGGGCGCACTCACCAGCGTATAGGCCCGGTCGGCCTCCCTCATCATCTCCAGGTCGTTGTAGTAATCCCCCGCCACGGCCACCAGCGCGTCAGTGTGTGCTTTGACAAACCGGATCATCTCCCCCTTGGAAACATCCTTCGGTGTCAGCTCCAGGTAACGGCTCTGGGATTTCACCACCCGCAGCTGGGGGAGATACTTCGTCACATGATCCCAGACAATGGCTTTCCCGGCATCGCAGTTGTCATCCGCCAGGCCAAACAGGATCTTATTGCAGTCCATCCCCGCAAGGTCCGCAAACTCCGCTCTGACAAAGGGGTGATGGTTGACCACCCGGGGATCGTCTTCGTCGTTGTCCGTGATGAGCCAGATCTGGTCTTTGGTGTAGATCTGGATCATGATGTCCGGATAAAACGCCTTCATGATGCGAAACAATTCCCCCAGGCCCCCGGTGCTCATCCGATGTTCCCGGATCACCAGATCCCGGCCCCGGTCATAGAGCAGGGCGCCATTGGTGAAAATCGCCGGGAAATTGCTGGGAACGGAATGGATGTGGTATTCCGCATTGGTCCGGCCCCGGCCTGTGGCCAGGGTAAAATAACCGCCCCGGGCCATAAAGTCTTCGATGGCCCGGCGATCCTGTGAGGATACGATCATGTCATGATCCACCAGCGTCCCGTCGATATCTGCAAACAGGATCACCGGCCGCTGTCCGGCCGTCATGGCCGCCCGGTCCAGATAGGTGCTGAATATAGTCTGTTGGTTCGACACTGTGATCTCCTTTGCTGCGATCCTCAAATTAAGGACTGTTCTTTTTTCAGTATATCAGTAATGGCATTTTCAGTCATGGGGGACCCGCCTGTATATCATAGTGATAGAGCCGTCCTTCGCAGATGGGACAGAGAACGTTATCCAATCCGCGGATCACGCAAACTTTTGTTTCCCCGATA
>CAYYVR010000117.1:0-8277 GCA_964475185.1 uncultured Clostridium sp.
TTCAAAAGGTAAAAATCGTCGTTGCAGACCCCTCATCCATCGGCCTGTTCGGCCTTGCCATTGTGACCCTGGTGGCTTCCAGCCAGAAACTGGGTTGGACCAGCGGAACATCTCTGGTGCTTCCCGGCGCGATCTTTCTGGGCGCGTTTGCTCAGCTCTATGCCAGCGTCATTGACAGCAAACATAACAACACCTTCGGAATGACCGCATTTGGCGGTTATGGATTCTTCTGGCTGGGTGTTGCCATGACCTGGCTGATCCAGGCAGGTGTACTCGGTGAGACTCTCCAGGCATCCGCAGATCCCAAGCAACTTGGTTTTGCCTATCTGGGCTATCTCATTTTCACTATTTTTATGACCGTTGGTGCCACCCAAACCCATAAAGTTCTTTTCGGCATCTTCTTCCTCATAGATCTTCTGTTCCTTGGCCTGACCCTTTCCTCCTTCAACATCATGTACGAATTCTCCCATGCTCTGGCCGCGTGGTCAGAACTGGCCATTGCGCTGCTCTCATTTTACGGTTCAGCGGCAGCTTTGCTGAATACCCATTTTGGCATGGTCATCCTTCCTGTAGGCAAACCCATGAATCTTTTTGTGAACAAAAAATAATCAATTCCGTTCTCATCCTGATCTCTGATCATACGTTTCGGCCAAAGCCATGTTTTCCAGATAGTGGCTCACACTATTTCATCATTCACTGGTTCGAGGCTTTCGATCCGGCAGGATCCATTTGAAACCTTGCATCAGAATAAAAAGGAACTCTGCTCAGATAATGAACAGAGTTCCTTTTTATTGATCATTGCTTTGTCGGCTCCGGATGCATTCTTTCGGGGTTCCGATGTTCCTCTATTTACACTCCCTTATAGCCACTGTAATTTGACAAAGTGAACACCCCCGCACTGAATGATTCCATTGTCTGAAATGTGCAGTGGTACGTTCTATAGGGTATCTATATTGACGCCTGTTTTTTTCAGCCCTGGATGTTGGCCCCGGATTGCTGATCAGATTGATCCAGCTCTCCCACACCCGTCCTCCAGTCGTTTAGTGATCTTTCTCCAGGAGCCTGGGATAGAAGTGATCGATGGCCGCGGCGCCAATGGGCGCTGTGAGCAGAATGGAGAGGACCGCCGCCGTCAGGATCTGATTCCCGGCTGCCAGACCCGCAGTCAGGGGGATGGCGCCGATGGCAGCCTGGACCGTGGCCTTGGGCGTATATGCCATCATGACAAACAATCGTTCTTTCGGATTGAACGCCGTATTGAAGAGACTGACGCCGACCCCCGCCATCCGGAAGATCAGACCGGCCATCACGATAAGGAAAGACACCGCACCGGCGCTGATGGCAAACTGAAGATCCACTGTGGCACCGACCAGGACAAAGAGCAGCACTTCGGCCCCGACCCAAATTTTATTGTACTTATGGGAGAGCCGTCCGGCCAGGACCGGGTACCGCTGAAAGATCGTAATGCCAATGCCCATGATGGCAAGGAGGCCGGAAAATGGAACGAGCTGCGCCAATTGATCCTGAGCTTCCAGAAGAAGTGCTGATAAACTGATGATGATGATGATCTTCACTGTATCACGCATGTGGAACTTCCTGAAAAACCAGACCAATCCCAGACCCAGGATGATTCCGATGAGGACGCCCCGGAAAATGGAAAGCGGGATTCTGAGAAAATTGCCTGCCGATATGTCTTCCCCGGCTGCCAGTGAAAGGAACGACGTGAACAGGACGATGACATACACATCATCCACCGATGCTCCGGCCAGGATGAGCTGGGGAACACTTCGCTTCGTGCCATACCCCCGGCTCATCAGATGCAGCATCCGCGGGACGATGACCGCCGGAGATACCGCCGCCAGGACGCTGCCCAGGATCGCAGCCTCCAAAAGAGACATCCCAAGCAAGCGCGGAGCCAGGAGGATCACCCCCAGGATCTCGAAGGTAGCTGGCAGAAAACACATCAGGATCGCCGGCCGGCCGACTTTCTTCAGATCTGCAATATCCAGCGATAATCCGGCCCGGGTCAGGATGACGATGAGGGCCAGCTGGCGCAGATCCGCTGATACAGCCAAAATCGAAGGATCCAAAGGTCCAGGGCAAAGGGCCCTAAAATCATCCCGGTGATGATCATTCCCAGCAAACTGGGGAGTTTGAGGGTAATAAAGAGTTTTCCAAGGAACAGGCCGACCAGAAAAATCAGGGCAAGGCTTGTGAGCATCGTTTCCTCCATGGATCCATGCAAAGACCTCAATATGAGAAGAAACTGGTCTCTCAACGGGTCTTCAGGACGGATCTTCGCTTCGCAGTATGATCCGGATCAAGCTAAATTATTTTGCAGCCATTTAAAAAAGCCGACACTTTCTGCGCACTGGCAGAAGTCATCAGCGTGAAAGCGGTTCGGGCCCGGGCCCAGGGAGAACTTCATTCCCAGTTAAATGATATCACGGAAACGGTCTGTTCAGCCACTGTCTGAGCCATATTTCACTTGTTTTCCGCTCATGCCGTTTGAACTCTTTTTTCTCTTGATCCTCTGCCCCTCCCTGGGGTTTGCAGCTGCGGACCATGAAAGCTGGCCGCCGATCATCCTGCCTTTTCAAAATACCACACTTTGTGAATTAACGATCCCTTCATTAACCACGTTATGTAATATTTTGAACGAGAGTTAATTCATCCTGAAATAAAAAATGATATAGTCAATTAACGGGATCAGGGATCCGATCTTCAGGGATCTGATCCACAAGGATCTGATCCACAAGGATCTGATCCATCCATCAACTATGAACTTGTAAGATTTCTGAGAAACATCATAAAGGAGTGGAAATTTTGGATAAATTAAAATTATACCTCATCACCGTGGCCGTATTCTTTGTCGTTGATATTGTCTGGCTGGGGTTCATATCGAAAAATCTGTATAAGAACTATCTGGGACATCTCATGGCACCCCGGGTCAACTGGACCGCCGCCATCATCTTCTACCTGCTCTACATTGCCGGTTTGATCTTCTTTGTCATCGATCCGGCCCTGGCCAAAAACAGTTTATGGTATGCCGTTGCCGTCGGCGGTTTTTTCGGACTCATCACCTACGGGACCTACGATCTGACCAATCTGGCCACTTTAAAGGACTGGCCCCTTAACATCACCATCATCGATCTGATCTGGGGAACGTTCCTCAACGCATCTACCGCAGGCATTACCTACCTCATCGCCAGCAAAATTTTGAAATAAGGATGGATCAAACCCTATGGAAATGAAATATCTGGACGGAGAAAAATTGTATCACAGCTTTGTATCCGGCGCCCGGGAAGTGATCCGCAACCGGAAGGATCTCAATGACACCAATGTGTTTCCCGTAGCCGACGGGGACACCGGGAACAATCTGACTGCGACCATGAATTCCATCATCATTCAGTCACGGGTCACCGCATCCGCCGGCAATACGATGAATTCCATTGCCGATGCTGCGCTGACAGGCGCCCGGGGCAATTCGGGCATCATCATGGCCCAGTACATCAACGGCATTTACATGGGCATGAAAGATCAGGATGAAATCTCCATCCACACCTTCGCCGACTCGGTGAAGAATGCCGTGCCCCATGCCTACAATGCAATTTCAGCCCCAGTGGAGGGGACCATCATCACCGTCATCCGGGAATGGGCCGACACGGTATACCGGATGAAGGACTCAGCCAAAGACTTCAACGAATTACTGAGCGTGCCTCTGGAGACTGCAGGCCGCGTTCTCAAAGAGACGACCTCCATGCTGAAAGTCCTGGAACGCTCCAAAGTCGTGGATTCGGGAGCCAAGGGCTTTGTCCACTTCGTCCGGGGCTTTACCGAGTTTATCCGGACCGGACGGATCCAGGAAGAAATCGACACCGCCGAGGACCTTTACGATGAAGTCGAGATCGTCGACGGCGAGCCGGCTTTCCGGTACTGCACCGAAGCCCTCATCGTCAGTGAGGGATCCATCGACCTGGACGCCATAAAAGCAGAATTCAGAGACCATGGGGATTCCCTCATTGTCGCCGGCAATCCCAATAAAGTCCGGATCCACATCCATTCCGATCATCCGGAAGAAGTCATGTCGAAACTCCGCAAACGCGGCACCATCATCCAGCAGAAAGCGGATGACATGCGCCGGCAGTACGAATCCTCCTTTACCCGCAAGCACAAGATCGCCCTGGTCACCGATTCCATCGCCGATCTGCCGAGGGAACTGCTGGATGAACATCAGATCCACATGATCCCCTTAAACATCATGGTGGGTGAGAGCAGCTATCTGGATAAAGTCACCATGACACCTGAGATCTTCTATGATCTGGTGGAAGATCTGAAGGAGTATCCTTCCTCCGCCCAGCCCACGCCCAAAGTCGTGGAAAGCCTCTACCAGACGCTGCTGCGCCACTATGATCAGATCCTGGTCATTACCGTGGCCAGCGCTCAGAGCGGGACTTTTTCCGTCTTTTCAAAAGCGGCCGCTGAGATGTCCGGGGAGGGCAAGCGCATCGAAGTCATCGATTCCAGGCAGAATTCCGGAGCCGAAGGCCTCCTCGTTCTGAAAGCCGCCGAACTCATCGAGGCGGGCCATCCCATGGATGAAGTCATCGCTGCCATCGAAGCCCTGCGGGGCCGGACCAGGATCCTGGTCAGCGTCAAAACCCTGAAATACATGGTGCGCTCCGGACGCCTGAGCAAGCTCTCCGGACTGGCCGGAAAAATGATCAATCTGAAACCTGTAATATCACTGGATGAGACCGGCAAGGGCATGATCGAGGGCAAGGCGTTCTCCACCGGGTCCAACATCAGCAAGATCCTCACCATTGTAAAAGAAACCCA
This sequence comes from uncultured Clostridium sp., assembly GCA_964475185.1. Lineage (GTDB taxonomy): Bacteria > Bacillota > Clostridia > Clostridiales > Clostridiaceae > JG1575. Next base: position 4,840 of record CAYYVR010000117.1, read on the forward strand.
GGCCAGAGAAGGGATCAGCCGGTATGCCATCGTCCACGCGGACGATGAAGCCAGAGCCAACAGCCTGAAAAATCAGCTGGCTCATCTGCTCCACAAGGACCCTGAATACATCATGAACATCTCCACCATCGTCGGCATGAGTGCCGGCCAGGGGAGCGTCGCCGTTGCCTATATGAGTGAGGATCACCATGGATAATATTTTTGTACAAGTCGCACTGGTCATTCTGGCCTACTTTACCATCATCTTCATCGCAGCCCAGTTCCTGAAGAACAATTCCATCGTGGACAGTTTCTGGGGTCCCGGCTTCCTGGTGGTGGCGGTGTTTACCTTCCTGCAATCTGAACATCGCGGCATGCGATCCATCGTCGTCACAGTTCTGGTGGCCGTCTGGGCCATCCGTCTGTTTTACCACATCACGTTGCGCAACTGGAACAAGCCGGAGGATTATCGCTACATCAACATGAGAAAGCGCTGGGGAACGAAATTCCCCATGCTGAAAGCCTATGTCAATGTTTTTCTCCTCCAGGGTTTTTTCCTGTTCATCATTTCCCTGCCCATCACCGTGGCGAATTCCACCGCCGATCAGATGCTGGGGATCATTGCATACCTGGGGATCCTCATCTGGATCATCGGCTTCTATTTTGAATCCGTGGGCGATCGTCAGCTCAAAGATTTCAAAGCCAAACCGGAGAGCAAAGGCAAACTCATGACCGAAGGTCTGTGGAGCTATACCCGCCACCCCAATTACTTCGGCGAGGCCACCATGTGGTGGGGCATCTTCCTGGCTGCCATCACCAGTCTGGCTCAGATCTGGCTGATCATCAGCCCCCTGGTCATTACGCTGCTGCTGCTCTTTGTCTCCGGCGTACCGCTCCTTGAGAAAAAATACAAAGACCGGCCCGACTTCATCGAGTATTCCAAACGAACCAATAAATTCTTTCCCTGGTTCCCTAAAAAGACAGCCTGATCCATCATGATACCCATGCAGTCCATGGCCTGATTTTAGCGTGTGAACATTGGATTCGGCCAAAAAGAACGTGTCAGCTTAACGATCCCGTTAAGTCTGACACGTTCTTTTTATCTTTTCATGTTCGGGTTCACTCCTGCTCTGAAGGGGGTTCTGCCTGCTCAAACAGGTTGAGGACCCTTCCCGTGGATAACAGTTCGATCTGGTCGCCAAGCTTTTCCTTCAGCTGGAGCCAGGCTTTATCCCCGGTGCAGTGACCGGTATAGAAACGGGTGGGCGTGGACTGCAGGAACGCTCCGATCTCATCCACCAGCCGGATCATATTGTGATCCCATTCATGATTGATCAGGTGGAATCCGCCGATGACAACATCGGGCCAGGCACCTTCACGCTGGTGGAAATATTCCATGATATTGACGATGCCTTTGTGCGCACAGCCGGTAATGAGCACCGTATGACCCGCCTCACGCAGGACCAGATTCTGCTCATGAATAAAGTCATCGGTCTGGTAGGTCGCTTTATCCGTTTCACTGGTCTTTGCACCGGCTTTGAACATGACCCGGTTATCCGGCGGGTTGAACCGGTATGGGCGAACTTCTGACAGGATCTCAAGGCAGTCGCTGATCGCAAGATCTCCGCGGACACGGATAAAGCGGTCGGTCAAAGGGAGGTCTCCTGGGATCCCGATATATGCCCACCCTGCATCCTTCGGGGTGAAGTAATCGCCGAAGGCGGATTCCTGGAGATAGATCGGCGCCCGACCATTGAGCTCCAGAAAAGCCTGGATCCCCCCGCCGTGATCATAATGACCATGGGAGATCACAGCAAGATCCACTGTGCTCAGATCCACGCCAAGGACGCCTGCATTTCGGGCAAACAGAGGGCTGGCACCGGTATCGAAGAGGATCCTGGATTCGTTTGTTTCGATGAAAAGAGACAGGCCGTGTTCACTGCCCAGATCACTCCGGGTGGAGTTGTTTTCAAGGAGGGTCGTAATGATCATCATAGTTCCTTTCCCGCCCGCCCGGTCCAAATCGCCCAGGGCAGGCAGTCAGCATTGGATTTTATCTTATGATACGCCACCGGATCGCAGATTCATACAGGGGAATACCTGGCGCAGCGCTTCACTGTGTTTCATTCGGCGCTTTCCTGGTCTTTACCGACTGCCTGCATACAGACGCCCCATCCCGACAAAAAGTATGCCGAACTTACTGTAAAGAAAGACTCCCCGGTCCGGAGAGTCTTAAAAGGTCATCGTTCATTTAATCAGATTAATCGTCGAAGGCTTCGCTGACATTCCATTCTTTCCAAACGTTGCCCACCAGATGCGGACCCGGCTTCAGGGTCTTTTTGCCTGGTTTCCAGCCTGAAGGCGTAACTTCTCCGCCCTTGGTCTCACGGACCAGCTGGAATGCCTTGATCTGACGGATGGTTTCAGAAACATTTCTTCCCACCGGCGGCGTGAGGACTTCAAAGCCCTGAATGACCCCGTCCGGATCGATGATGAAGCGGCCTCTGGTCTCAACCCCGGAATCCTCATCATAAATGCCATACATCTTCCCGATGGAGCCATCCTGATCGGACAACATCGGGAACGGGACATCATTGCCGACCATTTTCGACAATTCCTGATCATTCCAGACTTTGTGAACAAACTGGGAGTCGACGCTCATGGATAAAACCTGAACCCCTAATTCTTCAAAAACGGAATTTTTGGCAGCAACTGCTGACACTTCCGTTGCTCAGACGAAGGTGAAATCACCGGGGTAGAAGCAAAGCACCACCCATTTTCCCTTATAATCCTCTAAATTGACGCTGGTGAATTTTCCTTCATGAAAGGCCGGTGCACTGAAGGTCGGTGCGGGTTTTCCTACTCTTACCATCTGTTGTTCCTCCTTGGATTCCTGATTGGGTTCGTTCTGGATTTGTTCTGCTGGTTTTCTGGCAATGGCCGGTCGCGCGCAGCCGGGATTTGTCTCTGCCATCCTGACACCTCCATCTCTTAAAATGAACAATTCGGGTCCGATAGTTCAATTGGACGCCATTCAATTTATATTGAATCTAATTTAAGAATACAGCCAAACCCTATTAAAATCAATGTAAACAGAAGTAAATCTCGAGCCATTAAATCTCACAATCAGAGTCCAGATCTGCCTCCCCCGCCCTGATCGCTGAAGAGGATCCCAACGTCCCCCCCCCTTCAGAGCCTGTCTGACACCATTCGGAAAAATTGAATTCAAGTGCGCCCCAAATGACAGAAATCATGTCTGCCCTGAATGACAAAAATTATGTGCGCCTCAAATGACAGAAATCAGGATCCGCCAAAAAATAGAAAAGAGCAGAAGTCTGAACTTCTGCTCTCATAATTAGTATCTTCTGTTGTTGCTCTGAGCTTTTTTGGCTCTTCTGCAATCCGGGCATCTAACAGGCTCGTTTTCGAATCCTTTTTCTTTGTAGAATTCCTGCTCGC